>NZ_JBNCAT010000003.1:0-165749 GCF_049808495.1 Acinetobacter sp. G11 | reverse complement strand
GCAGTTTCAGCAGTTTCAGCAGTTTCAGCAGTTTCAGCAGTTTCAGCAGTTTCAGCAGTTTCAGCAGTTTCAGCAGTTTCAGCAGTTTCAGCAGTTTCAGCAGTTTCAGCAGTTTCAGCAACTCGCATATTCGATTTCAAATACTTCTGCAAACTCAAATCTTGATAAAATGGTTTTCCATTATCCAAACGGATAATTTTGTGTTTTTTTAATATCTCGACCAAGACCTTAGCAACATCATCATTCACTTTTAATATCGCTTTTAGGGAGTTTAATAAACTTTCTAACTTTGCAGGTCTAGCGGCATTTTTTGTTAAATATTCACAATATTGAAAAATTAAATCATCAACATTCTGTTCAGCTTTAACTTCATTTACGACATGAGGGGAAACTAAAGGTTTCTCATGAATAATTTTTGCTTCAAATTTAGCTATTTTCAATAAATCAATAACATACTCCATTGAGTGATCATTAGACATTACATCAAAACTAAAGTCTTTAGACGAAACTTGTGTAGAAAGTTGACCTGCTATAAATGTTAATCCAAAATCTGCTGCATCTTTACCAATCTTGGGCATTTTTAAAACTTTTAATTTTCCATTCATGATAAATGGAGATAACTTTACTAAACCATCCAAACTAAAATTAATTGGAGACTTAGCGTAAACTAAATATATCGAAGAATATTGTTTTAAATAAGTCAGTAACTCATTTTCAGTCTTATGTAAATTTTCAATATCAAGTAATAATATTTTTTTCATGCTTCCCCTCATGCGATGAAATTAATTCAAGAACAGCTCATGACTATATAATATTTCACTACCATTCCAGTAAATATATCCTTTTTCAATCAACTCTTTAAGCAATAATCGGACATCCGATTTGGGAAACATTTGCTCCAGCAAATCACGCAAGGCATAAATGTCTTTGGGCTTGTCTGATTTTAATTCGCGTAATTTTTGCGCCACAATCACCTGAACAGGATCAATTTTGGAAAAGTTTTTAAATAACTCTTTTTGTGCATGATGCAGCGTATTGGCCTGCTCTGCCTCGACTTCTGGTGAAGAATATGCAGGGGAAAGTTCTGCAAAAACAGAGGAAATATCAGGTTTTTTCTCTATAGACGATTTCTGCTCTAAATCCAGCTGCATCCACTGCTTAATGACTTTTTTACGAAAGCTGATTTGCTCATCAAAACATTTCACAATTTTTAAATTAATCAATAAGCCCGTGAAATGCTGAAGCTGATCATTTGACAGTTGCAAAATATTCGCCAGCGAATTCTTCAACTTCTCTAGCGTATTTGGTTTACCTTTCATTTTTCCCAAAGCATCGCAATACTTTTTCACCAAAAGCAAATCCGGTTTTTGCAGAATCGTCTCGACACTGGGAATTTTATATTTTGGATTTAACGCCGGTTGTTCCGCCTGAATCTGAATCAGGCTACAGTTCAGGTTTGAAGATTGCAGCATTTCCAGCAGCGTTTCACTGCTTGGCATGGCAGATATGAGTTCAATAGAGGTATCGGCATCTAGCAGCGCAAGCAGTTGTCCAACCACAACCGCGTATTCAAACTCTTTATGCTCGACTTCTGCCGTTTCCAGAATGACCACTTGCCCGCTGCTGACCCAACTTGAAAATTCTGTTAAATCTTCCAGCGAATATTCAAATTTTCCCTGGCAATTAAACAGGTAAATTGCCGCGTAATGCGGAATGATGTTACGCAACAATTGCGCAGTCGGCATATTATTTTCAAGATCAAGAAGAACGACTTTATGACTCATATCTTCGAATAGACAGTTCGGCTAGGCAGATGCGGTGCATTAGAACGGGAACCATGACAAAGGTCAAATATTTTATGCTTGAGGTTTTCTATTCTGCGCCATGACTTAAGCGGAATGCCCTGCGTTTAGAAGGTTATTCAATGGCGCAGCAAAGGATAAGTTAAGTTCTTTTTCAAATAAAAAAGCCCTGATCAATACCAAGGCTTTAATACACGGACGGGTCTGGCTCAATAATGCGGTGGGCGGTTGGTCATCGGGTCAAAGGCAGCAATGCCTTCCGATAAATCGGCCGATTCCACACGCTGATAAAGCAGCTGCATTTGCTTCTTTAAATCCATAATTTCAATATGTTGGCGTGTCACCTGTTCATTGAGTTGTTCAACTAAATCATCTAAAAATGTAATTCGGACTTGCAAATCTTCCAAGTGTGCGGAAAATGACGCCTGATCATTAAGATTTTTTTGTTTAGTCATTTTAAGTCCTCATTGGGGATTTCAGGAAACAGTATGGCCTATATTACTTTAAGGGATGTCCAACTTGCGTTTGGCGGACCGTCCCTGCTCGACGGCGCGAACTTTAATCTGGAACGCGGTGAACGGGTCTGTTTGATTGGCCGTAATGGTGAAGGTAAGTCTACCTTACTTAAACTCATCGAAGGAAGTTTACTGCCTGATAGCGGTGAAGTTTCGTTGCAAAATGGCATTACCATCTCCATGCTGGCTCAGGATGTCCCGATGGATTCCGGCAAAGTCGCTGATATTGTTGCCGAGGGTGCAGGTGAAGCTGCCGAAGTATTAAAAGCATATCATGAAGCCAGTGATGCCTGTGTACTGGGAGATATGGAAGCCTGCGACCGTATGGGTCATTTGCAACATAAAATGGATCAACTGGATGGCTGGGCTTTAGAGACCAAAGTCAATTCCATTTTAAGCAAGATGGGGCTAGATCCTGAGGCAGATCTGGCTGATTTATCCGGTGGTCGTAAACGTCGTGTACTGCTCGCCCGTGCTTTGTTGATGCAACCCGATGTGTTGCTGCTGGACGAACCGACCAACCATCTGGACGTTGAAAGTATTGAATGGCTGGAAAAATTCCTGCTCGATCAAAATAACCTGACCCTGTTATTTATTTCGCATGACCGTTCATTTGTCGACAACATTGCCACCCGTATTGTAGAACTGGATCGCGGCATTTTACGCAGCTATGAAGGTAACTATTCACGTTATCTCGACTTAAAAGCGCAGCAAATGGAAGCCGAAGAAAAACAGAATGCGCTGTTTGATAAAAAACTGGCCGAAGAAGAAGCCTGGATTCGCCAAGGCATTAAAGCACGCCGTACCCGTAACGAAGGCCGTGTCCGTGCCTTAAAAGCCTTACGTGAAGAATCCAAGGCACGTCGCTTCCAGCAAGGTAAAGTCAGCATGGCGACTCAGGAAGCCAACCGCTCAGGCAAAGTGGTGTTCGAGATTGAGCATTTACGTGTGGCCTTTGGCAATCAGGAACCCATTATCAAGGATTTCTCAGCGCTGGTCTTACGTGGCGACCGCATTGGTTTAGTCGGTGATAACGGTGTCGGCAAAACCACCCTGATTAAAGCCATTTTAGGTGAAATTGAACATGGCGGTTCGGTGAAAACCGGTACCCAGCTTGAGGTTGCCTACTTTGACCAGCTGCGTAATGCACTGGATCTGGAAAAATCCGTGGCGGCAAATGTCTCTGAAGGTTCGGACTTTGTTGATGTCAACGGTGGGCGTCGTCATATCTATAGCTATTTACAGGACTTCCTATTCTCGCCTGAACGTGCGCGTACCCCGGTCAAAGCGCTTTCCGGTGGTGAACGTAACCGTATTCTGCTTGCCAAACTGTTGCTCAAACCATCCAACCTGATTGTGATGGACGAACCCACCAACGACCTGGATATGGTGACGCTTGAATTGCTGGAAGAAATGCTCGGCGATTATAAAGGTACCCTGTTACTGATTTCGCATGACCGTGCCTTTATGGACAACGTGGTGACATCAACCTGGGTATTCGACGGTAAAGGCAATATCGATGAATACATCGGCGGCTATCAAGATTACTTGCAACAACGTCCTGATCAGACTGTGGTGGATCAGAAAAGTGATGTCAAAAAAGCCGTAGCTAAAGCAGAAGCCAAAGCCGCAGAACCTGCTCCAGCAAAGAAAGTGAAACTCAGCTATAAAGATCAGCGTGCTTTAGAGCAACTGCCTGCTGAAATGGAAGCGCTGGAAAAAGAGCAAGCTGAAATTAACGCTCAACTTGCCGATGGTTCCCTGTTTGTGAGCGATGCAGACAAAGCCATGAAACTTTCCAACCGCCTGACTGAAATTGATGACCTGTTACTGGAAAAATTAGAGCGTTGGGAAGAATTGGAAAATCTTGTTAACGGCAATTAATCTGGTTCATCATGCGGGCACCTGTAATTGACTTTACAGGTGCTTTTTTATTTAAAAAATAACTTCATGTTACACTTGCAAAAAACTTTTGTTCAAAATGGTCACTATGAGTAAAAAGCCAGATTACACTCCCGGAGAATTCCAATGGTCTTTCCTGCTGCCTCAATATTGGGGCATCTGGATTGGGATTGTATTTCTGATGATTTTGGCGATTTTACCCTGGGCGATTCAGTACCGTCTGGCCACTTTTCTGGGCAATCTGGCGTTCAACAAGCTGAAATCTCGGCGTAAAACCACAGTCCGCAATCTGGAAGTCTGTTTTCCTGAATGGACGCCTGAACAGGTACAGGAACATGCGCGTCAGGTTTTTATAGACCAGATGACTGGGATCTTTGAAACCTTGAATGCCTGGTACTGCCCGCACTGGTTTAAAGGCCGCGTCACGATTGAAGGGCTGGAACATATTCAAAATGCCCAAGCCGCAGGAAAAGGGGTTTTATTGCTCGGAACGCATTCCACCTTGCTGGATGCCGGTGGCTACCTGTGTGCCCAGTATTTCGAACCGGATGTGGTCTATCGTCCGCAGAACAATCCCCTGCTCGACATGCTGATTTACCGCTGTCGTGCCACCATTTATGCCCATCAGATTGACCATGACGACATGCGTGGCCTGATCCGTAACCTGAAAGAGGGACACGCGATCTGGTATAGTCCGGATCAGGATTTTGGTTTAAAGCAGGGCGTGATGGCACCGTTTTTCGGTACACCTGCTGCCACAGTCACGGCACATCGCCGTTTACTGAAAATCTCCAAAGCCGTACCGATTCCTTTATATTTTTATCGCACTGGTGATTTAAAAGATCCGCGTTATCACGTGCTGATTGAACCTGTGGTGGATAATTTGCCCAGTGAAGATGAAGTCGATGATGCCACCCGGGTCAACCAGATTATTGAACGTCAGCTGCGTATTGCCCCGACCCAATACATGTGGTTCCATCGCCGCTTTAAAACCCGTCCGGAAGGCTTTGAGGAAATCTATTGATATAGATGCAATGATTTTAAATTAGCAGTGAACACGGCCTCGATTTAAGGTGATATTCAAATTCTTTCGCATAGGCATCCCTTACTTTTCAGGGATGAAAAGTAAGCAAAAATCCTGTGTTCCGCTGATGTTACATCCTTGTAACACAGCGAAACGGCGACATCCATGTCGCTATCACGATAGTAAATTTCGAATAAAAATTTATTGTTTAAGATGATGATATACCTGTGAATTATTCATCTTTATGAACATATAAGGCAAAAAACCATGAAAGTGATGCAACTTCTTCCTGAACTGAATAGCGGTGGCGTAGAACGCGGTACTTTAGAAATCGCCCGCGCCCTGGTTGCAGAGGGTCATGAATCTTTGGTGGTGTCGAATGGGGGGCGGCTGGTGGCCCAGCTTGAAGCCGAAGGCTCAAGGCATCTGACCTTGGCCATTCATAAAAAAGCCCTGTCGAGCTTATGGCAAATTCGTCCACTGCGTCAGCTGATCGAGCAGCACCAGCCCGACATCGTGCATGTGCGTTCCCGCGTGCCTGCATGGCTGACCCATTTTGCCTTAAAAGGCATTCCAGCTGCGCGTCGGCCACATTTAATCAGTACTGTGCATGGCTTCTATTCGATTAACCGATACAGCCAAATTATGACCCGGGCTGAAAAAGTCATTGCCGTATCCGACAGTGTGGTCAAATACATTACCGACAATTACAAAAACTGCCCAGCGCAGGATATTGTGCGAATTTACCGTGGCATAGACCCTGCTGCTTTCCCGCATGGTTATCAGCCATCAGTACAATGGCTGAATCAAACCTTTAAAGATTTTCCCGAGCTGGAAAACAAGTTTCTGCTTTGCCTTCCAGGACGGATTACTCGTTTAAAAGGCCATGAAACCCTGATTGAGTTAGTCGAAAAATTACAGCAACACTACCCGAATTTGCATGCAGTGGTGGTGGGCGGCGCTGACCCGAAAAAAGCCGCTTATTTGAAAGAAATGCAGGACACCATTCAAAACAAGGGCTTGAGTGACAAAATCACTTTCGTGGGTCATCGCTCAGATATCCGTGAATGGCTAGCATTTAGCGATGTGGTGCTCTCCCTTTCCAATCAGGCAGAAACTTTCGGTCGTACCGCTTTAGAAGCACTATCGGTAGGCACTCCAGTGATTGGCTGGAACCGTGGTGGCGTGGCAGAAATTTTATCGCAGGTCTATCCCCAAGGTTTAATTGCCGTGGATGATCACGCTGCACTGTTCAATGCGGTCAAGCAGCATATAGATGAACCGCAACAAGTGAAGCCGGTCACAATGTTTAGCCTGAAAGAGATGTGTGATCAGACGCTTCACTTATATAAGCAAGTCTTGAAATAGACTGCATTGATGGGGCATTTTTCAAGGGCGACACGCGGTGAGCAATACCGAAACTAAAAACAAATTTTAGTAACTATTGGATATAGGAGGATGGCAGGCATTGATATTGCAAAAGTCATCATAGAATTAACCCCTCGATACGCTTAACCCTTCCACAGCCGAAATCGTGCCATGAGCCAAATGAGCAGCGGCCAGAAAATGGTGTTAATGATATCGTGCAGACTGGCACCAATGCGCCACAGCCCATGGTTGATTAAATTATCACGGGCATCAAACAGCTCTGCAGCAATTGCAACAATGAGTACAGTCCAAATCGACCACTTCGACTTCAACTGACGATGGTGGAAAAACGCCACGATAAAGAATAGCATCAACCCGGCATACATATGTAAAGCATCACGTGATAGTTCCGTAAAATTTACGATATAAATTTTAAGTTCTTGAAACTTTGATAAATACATGACTGAAATTTTATTTTTAGGATGTTCTATAAAACCATAAACCCGAGTTCTGCATCCTGCAAAACTCGGGTACATGAGGTTGTGCTTCCAAGTGTTATTTTTATTTTGTTATTGCTGTCCATTGCTGCATCATATCCATGATGACTTTCTCTCAGCCGCAAATTTCATCTTCCATAATGGGATGTTCCTTTCCCGGCTCCTTGGCTGATGAGTTTAGATTAAATGAGTTTAGAAAAAAGAACTATTCGCAATTGACCTAAATCGGTGTAAGCCATTTCGTACACTTTTCTATTATTTATTCAGTCTGCTTTATCCCATTTTTATAGGCCTGGGCAATTTCATCGGTGACTGGTTTTTCTTCTTTTTCAGCTTTTTCAATACCTTCTTTTATTGTTTCGTGTGCCTCCCGCTCATCGGCATCCGTTTGCTCCAACTCCTCTTGCACCTGTTCAAAAATCCGTCCTGTCTGTAAAACCACATATACCGGAAAATGGTCTGAACCGATATGGGGCAACCTTTTCATGCGCACCAAGGCAAAATCGGTACTGTGAAAAATATGATCCAGTGACCAACGCAATAAGGGATAATCGGCATGGAAGGTGTTCACAAAGTGCCGCCCCACCCGTGGATCGAGCAGGCCACTTATCCGCTGAAACAGTCGGGTTGTTCTCGACCAGGCCACGTCATTCAAATCTCCCATCACAATGCAGCTTTCATCCAGATCCTTGATCTGGTCACCCACAATTAATAGTTCCGCATCCCGTAAGGTTGAATCTTTCGCTTCAGTGGGGCTGGGCGGTTTGGGATGCAGGCAATAAAGCTGTACCGGCTGGCCTGAACGTAAAATGACTGTGGTATGAATGGAAGGGATCTCATCACTTAAGATGAACTTGACTTCGGTATCTTTCAGCTCTAAACGGCTATACAGATGCATACCGTATAGATTATCCAGAGGTACAGGCACCCGGTAGGGATAATCTTTTTCAATCACGGAAAGTGCTTTTTGCCAGACCCGGTCTGATTCCAAAGTTAATACCAAATCAGGTTGGTATTTTTGAATCTGCTCAAGCAGCAACTGGTATTTGTTATTTGTCGTCAGAACATTGGAAATAATCAGGGAAATTTGCCTGTCCGGATTGAGCTGATGTTTGCGAACATGCTTGACCTGCTTTTTCCAGATAAAGGTATAAGGCAGCACCATTTTGAGCTGGTACGCCAGTGCCGCCATCAGACCGATAAAAATAATTTTCCGTGTTAAATTCCAGGGCTGATCCCAGACCAGCAGTAGAATAAAAGCAATCACTCCTAGAAACAGAATTTGCAAACGTGGAAAATCAGCACCTCGAATCCACCATTCATTCCGTGGAATCAGTGACCAGAATGTCAGCCATATCACCAGAACTGCAATTATTTCCACCCAAATCATCAGCTTTACTCTTTTTATCTTGGTAATTTGATCTGCAGTTGAAAAACTTTATCAATTTTGTATGTAACATAAACAAGATATTTCGCTCAATAATATTGATGTTTTCATTATGTAGTACTTGCAGTCACGTCCCTTTTTGATACACTCGAATCCCTTTTGATTTTTTTTAACGCACCGAGGCGAAGTGGCATGAAAGTAGGTCTGGTCGGTTGGCGCGGGATGGTGGGTTCCGTCCTTATGCAACGTATGGTTGAAGAGAATGATTTCGCTCATTTTGAGCCATTCTATTTTTCTACCAGTAATGCAGGTGGTGAAGCGCCTGCGTTTGGCGGTAAGACTGCCCCAGCACTTATGGATGCATCAGACATTAACAGTCTGAAGCAAATGGATGTCATTATTACCTGCCAAGGTGGTGATTACACCACTGAGGTTTTCCCGAAACTGAAAGCTGAAGGCTGGAATGGTTACTGGATTGATGCGGCATCTACCTTGCGTATGGCGGATGAAGCCATCATCGTGCTTGACCCAGTCAACATGAACGTAATTAAAGATGGTTTGGTGAACGGGACTAAAACTTTCGTTGGCGGTAACTGCACCGTTTCCTTGATGCTGATGGGCTTAGGCGGTCTGTTCCAGAATAATCTGGTGGAATGGGCAACCTCAATGACTTATCAGGCCGCTTCAGGTGCGGGCGCGCAAAACATGCGTGAACTCATCAACGGTATGGGCTATCTGTATAACAACACCAAAAACTTGTTAGACGACCCACGCTCTCCAATTTTGGATATCGATTCTAAAATTGCGGCATTACAACGCGGTGAAGGTTTCCCATCAGCAAACTTTGGCGTGCCTTTAGCAGGTTCCTTGATTCCGTATATCGACAAACAGCTTGAAAGCGGTCAGTCGAAAGAAGAGTGGAAAGGCCAGGTTGAAACCAACAAAATCCTGGGTAACTCGCAGATTGTTCCTATTGATGGCCATTGTGTACGTATTGGTGCGATGCGCTGCCATTCTCAAGCACTGACATTGAAACTGAAAAAAGATGTACCGCTTGATGAAATCGAAGATATCATCGCAAGTGCAAACGACTGGTCTAAAGTTGTGCCGAACACCCGTGAAGCATCGATGACTGATCTGACTCCGGTAGCAGTCACAGGTACCCTGTCTGTTCCAGTGGGCCGTTTACGCAAGCTTAACATGGGTAAAGAATACCTGGGAGCATTCACTGTAGGTGACCAATTGCTCTGGGGCGCTGCAGAACCTTTACGCCGTATGTTACGTATCCTGATCGATTACAAAAATGCTTAATAGCTAAATGAAAGAAAAGCCGGTCACAATTGATCGGCTTTTTTTATGTATCCTTTATGTTAAATGTTTTACAATTCTTCAACACCTCGTTAATCTATAACTTTCGCAGTGCGATAAAAAAACCGAGCTAAAGATTAAGATGACCGTATATAACAAATTAAAGATAGCCATTTTAGCCATTATTGCTTCGCAGAATATTCATGCGATTACTATTGATCCTATTCAAGTTCAATCTGCAGCAGGTGAATTACTGTATGCAGAAATGAATTTCCGCAATGCTGATCCGCAGGCACAAATTCAGGCCAGCCTGGCTGATGCGGAAGATATCGCAACTTTAGGCGTTGCCTATCAAGCTCCCGGACATCTCAATTTCTTTACCCGTCGCGATAGCTCGGGCAACGGTGTCATTACCATTACCTCGTCACGCCCCTTAACGGATGCTGAACTGAACATTATTATTAAAATTCAGGAAGGCAATGCGACACGTTTACAGCATATCAGGACCCCGCTGAAACGCAGCCAGGCAAATATTCAGGCCCGACTCTCAGGCAATGAAAAACCGTTAACCCCAATCACCATTGTCAGTGAAAAGGATATTGCATTACAACTGCCTGAAAGTACACAATATCGGATTGAAAAACCACAAACAGCACTTCAGCAATCATTTGAAGCGCCATTAATGCTCCATAAAGCTGCTCCACCGAGTTTAAACAGTTCTGCTGCACCTGTGGTTATTTCTGCAATGGCAGTGCCATCTGTACAGCCGGTTCAAACTCCGCAAAATGCTCCGACTGAAAGCAAGAGTACCATTCCGGCAAAAATTTCAACAAAAAATGAAGCAAAAATTTCAAATAATTCAAATGCTTTAAACCCTAGTATCTCGGCAGATCCTTTAGTCAGACAATATGCAGCATCTGCACATCAACAAATGGCTAAACCCAAAGTAGCAGCAGAACCTGTAGCAGCTACAGCACCGAAAAGCAAACCGGAAACAGCACCTGCAACATCGCCTCAGCCTACCGTGACAGCACAGGCCAGCAAGCATGTGGTGCAGTCAAATGAGTCACTCTGGGCAATTGCATCACGTGTGGCCACTGAGCAAAATCGTCCAATTGGCGAAGTCATGAAACAAATCAAGGCCAATAATGAGCATGCGTTTATTCAAGGTGATGTGAACCGTTTGCGTCGCGGCGCCGCTTTGAATTTAAATACTGGGACCATCCCAAAAGAAGAGCCAAAAGCAAAAGTTGCCCATTTAGCCAAAGCACCTTCCAAACCGTCCAATCAGTCAGCTAAGGCCAAATATCGCTTAAATCAGGCAGAAATGAGCCTGGTTGCAGAGAAAGAACAAGATTCAGCCAGCGGTTCTGCCAAAAAGAACACAGAAAAAAAGCAAACTTCTAATGAGTTATCATTAAAAGTTATGACATCTCGCGAAAAAACCGTTAGATTACAGAGAAACGTAACTCAATTAGAATTGGCACTAAATCAGAAGGATCACAGAATTCAATTATTAAATGCCCGTCTAGCCCAATTGCAGCAACAATTGAAAGCTCAACAGGCAGATAAGAAGCCAATACACTAACTTAATGTTACATACGATGATTTTTTGAGTAGGCACATCTCTAAAGTCCTACTCTCTAGGGGTTAAAACATGCTGATTTATGTGATTCCATTAGTAATATTAATTATTGTTTTGGTCGTTTTCAAAAAACGTCAAGACAGCCAAGAATCAGGTAAAACAACAACAGCTAAGGGCAAAACTCAAAAAGTAAGCTCAACTAAAAAAACAGTGACAAAAACAAAAGAAGTTGCTGATACTGTTGTTGCAAAGAAAAAAACCACCCCTTTAGCTGCCGATGTCCGCAATAAAATTGAAGCCCTGATTCGCGAAAACAATTTTTTCTCTGCTGAAGCACAGATTAATCAGGCTTTAAATAAAGACAATTCACAGCACGAATTGTATTTGTTGTTGCTGGACATTCACATCCTGCAGAAAGATGAATTTGCCATCAGCCAGCTGATTAATCACCTGCGCTCATTAGAACTGGATGATTTTCTGGAACAGGCGCTTGCTAAAAAAGAAGCACATGAGAAGCAAGCTGTAGGTTCTAAAGATACCATTGAGTTTAAACCATCCTCCACTGTTGCTACAGCGGCTGAACCAGCGCTTACCGAGACCAAGAATACTGCTGATTTTGATGCATTAATGAATGACGCTGTTGCACCTGCTGCAACAAATGATCTTGCCTTTGATCAGTTACAGCAAGACCAGCTTGCTCCGCAAACAGCAGCCGTTGAAGAAATCAAACCTCTTGATTTCAGCAGTCTATCTCTGGATTCAGCGGCAGAAGCAGCAACTGCACCAGCTGAAGAAATCAAGCCTCTAGATTTTAACAATCTCAATCTTGATCCTGCACCTGTAGCAGAAAGCCAGCCAGAAGCTGCCCCGGTTCAAGAAATCCAGCCTTTGGATTTCTCATTTAGTTTAGACACTGCAACAACCGGACAACCGGCAACTGAGAAAGCTGCCAGTATTGAGCCTGCTGTAGAAGAAAAACCTGAATTTAATTTTGATTTCTCCATTGCAGAAGCGCCAGCAGCTGAAACAAAAGTTGCAGCTGAAGAGACCACACCAAGCCTGGATCTGGACTTTAATTTAGAGCCAGCGACCCCGATTGAAGAGCCAATTGCAGAGGTAGTGCCAGCAAAAGCTGCGGGCGTAAACTTTGATATTAGCAATATCAGCTCATCTGCAGCCAAAGCAGATAAAAATGATCCGTTGGTTCAATCCTTCCCTGAGCTGACTGAAGTGGATGAAATCAACCTGAATCTGGAACTGGCACAGCAATACATCCAGCTCGGTGCGGTGGAATCGGCACGCGAATTACTGGCAGAGCAAGAGGCTGGCTATACGCCTGAACAACGCCAGCTGGCAGATCATTTACGCAATCAAATAGCATCTTAAGCGATTTCGATCTACTATAAAGCAGTCATCCTTGGCTGCTTTTTTTATGATGAAAAAAATAGCATTAATCTATATGGGCGGTACATTTGGCTGTATTGGTGATCCACTCAGCCCGATGCCGGCCGAGCAATTTATTCCGAAACTGCAACATGTTCTCCCTCTCGATCAGCAGATCGAATGTTTTGTTGCACCGGCCATTCAGGACAGTAGTGCCTGCACAGCCCCAGACTGGCTGAAACTGGTTCAATCTATTCAACAGCTTCAGCTACAGCATTTTGAACATTTTGTGATTATTCATGGAACGGATACCCTTAGTTATGCCAGCGCCGTCCTGTCACGCTTTCTGGGCCAATCTGCACATGTGGTCATGACCGGCAGCCAGTATCCCCTGTTAAATGCGGCGGGAAACAATACCCGCGAATTTACCGATGCGATTGACAATTTGAACTTTGCCTTGGACTGTGTAGTTAAATATCCGGTAGGGGTTTATTTGGCTTTTCATCATCATTTGGTTCATGCCCAGACTGCATTAAAAATTCATACCACAGAACTGGATGCCTTTAGCGGAATCAACGCAGCCGAATCTATTGCCCATAGCCCCAGCTATATCGTCCATGAGGATGATATCAATAAGGCAGCCTCCTTTAACTGTTTAAGCCTGATGATGCAGCCCCTGGATTTGGTCCAGCAGATTGCTAATCTGCAAACCATTTGTCAGGCCCCACCCAACTTCCTGATTCTGCAAGGCTTTGGCACCGGAAATCTGGCAGTGAATGATCAACTGATAGCTTGCATTCAAAAACTGCAACAAGCCGGCTGTGCAGTGATTTTAACCACTCAAGTACCTTTTGGGGGAATTGATCAGCGTTATGCCATTAGCCAATGGACACTGCAAGCCAATATTATCCTGAGTGATTGTCTGGGACATGCAGATCTTTATGCAAAAGCACTGAAAATGTATTTACAATACGACGCTGTAGACCAATGGCAGGCTCATTGGCATGATCACATGTAATTTGAGGTAAATATGCAACGTTTTGCGGTTGGTATTGAGTTTTGTGGCGTTCGATATAGAGGCTGGCAAACTCAGCAGCCTGGCGTTCCAAGCGTGCAGGAAACCATTGAAAAAGTGCTGAGCAAAATTGCCGATGAACCGATCATTTTGCACGGTGCAGGTCGTACCGATGCCGGTGTTCATGCCACCAATATGGTGGCCCATTTCGATACCCATGCCATCCGCCCGATTCGTGGCTGGCTGATGGGGGCAAACAGCCAGCTGCCTAAAGATATCGCCTTTCAGTGGATCAAGCAGATGGACCACGATTTCCATGCCCGCTTTAAGGCTCAGGCACGCCGTTATCGCTATGTGGTCTACAACAATCCGCAGCGCCCCGCGCTTCTGCATAAACAGGTCACGCATGCTTACTACCCACTAGATGTAGAAAAGATGATTGCAGCGGCGAAAAAGTTTGAAGGCACGCATAACTTTGAAAGTTTCCGTGCCGCAGCCTGTCAATCCAACCAGCCGGTTCGTCATGTCAAGCATTGTCGCCTGATTCAACATGGTTGCTATCTGGTTTTAGATATTCAGGCAGATGGCTTCTTGCACCATATGGTACGCAACATCATGGGCTGTTTACTGGAAATTGGTCAGGGCATGTATGATGTTGATCATATTGATAGCATTTTTGCCGCTGAAGACCGCAAGGCAGCAGGAATCACCGCACCACCGGATGGCTTGTATTTTATCCATGCCGATTACCCTGAACAGTTTGAGCTTCCTAAAATGCCTTTGGGCCCGCACTGGTTAAATATGCCGGAGTGATTTAATCCCTCCCTACCTCCCTTTTCCAAAGGGAGGAGTTCCATTTCGAGACTTTAAAAACGAAAGTCCCCCTTTCAAAAGGGGGATTTAGGGGGATTCTGTTTAGGAAAGGTTTTTAAATTTTCAAACTTAACGCTGCTTCCTTTTTCGATATTCCACCGGCGTTTCATTAGTCCAGCGCTTAAAGGCACGATAAAAAGTGCTCGGCTCGGAAAAACCGGTCAGATACACAATCCGTTCCACGCTTTCCGCCGTATTGGCCAGTAATTTCTTTGCCAAACGACAGCGATAGTCGGACAAGATTTGCTGAAAACTGGTATTCGCTTCACTCAGCTGGGTACGTAAACGGCGCGGCGTAATATTTAAATGCGTGGCTACGGTTTCCAAAGTAGTTTCGCCACTTTCTAAAGTCGAACCAATTGCACGGCGCACTTCACCGACCAGATCATAACGCGCCAGTTCCTGCAGCTTTTCAATGGCCAGCTGCTCATGTAACTGCAACAGCTCCGGCTCTGCTTGCCATAACTGGTAATCTAAAATCGCAGGATCGAAATATAAACGGGTTTCTTTTTGTCCTAAGCTGACTGGACATTCATAGACCCGGAAATATTCATCATCAGGTGCACCCTGACTAAAGTTAAAATCGATATAGATCGGCTGAAAACGGCCTTCAGTAATAAATTTGAAGAAACGCAGCACACCCGACATCGCACACTCAGAAAAATGCCGATTAACGATATTTTCACCCCAAGGTTGCTCACCATTGGTCAAATAGCAACGGTCATCTTCAATCACCAGCTTGGCATGAAAAGCATCACTGATCAGGCGCTGATAAGCCAGAGCACGCTTCAGCCCTTCACCAAAGTTTTCACTGGAAATAAACAGGTGTTCAATCACTTGCCCACGGTATAAAGGCAGGTGTTCACCCAAATGCAAACCAATATCGGGATCTTTACTGACCTCTTCCGCAGCCACCCAAAACGCATATTGAGCACTAAGCGGGGTACGGTCATTGGTTTCGACCTGATTTAAGGCCACACCAGCTTTCATTAAAATTTCTTCAGTTGGCAAACCTGCACGACGAATGGCTTGATAACCCAATCGTAAAACAACTGATGCATCAGTTAGCTGACCCACGCAAAAACCTTCCTTGTATGTTCTTCATTTATACTTAAAAAGATTGATTTTAGATTAACTGCGATTGACCAAACTGACAACAGAACAATGCGCTTTTTTACAGAAAATCTTTATACGGAGAGTTCGCTTATTTAACTGACAGATGAACCAGCAAAGCCGCATTGTGCCTTGTTTTATGCAAAAAAATTGACTATAATTTGCGCCTTTCCAATTTATTCATTCAGGTAGGCTATGGCCAATAAAGAGGAACTCATCGAGTTCGAAGGCGTTGTCACCGAGACGCTTCCTAATACTATGTTCCGTGTACGTTTAGAGAACGGTCACGAAGTGATTGCCCACATCTCTGGTAAAATGCGTAAACATTATATTCGTATTTTGACTGGCGACAGTGTGAAAGTAGAAATGACCCCTTATGATTTGACCAAGGGTCGTATTACTTATCGTGCACGCTAAGTTTTAGCGTAAGCAAAAGCCACTTAAACAGTGGCTTTTTTATTGGGTTTATACTTACTGACCGTGTATCAAATCACAACGTTCATTCAAATTTCTCTGTTTAAAATAAAGTTTTATTTCAATGGAGAAAAGGCGATGTCATTTCTTCACACCTTCAGTCTTTTTGCAATTCTGGGCTTAATGATGAGCTTGCTGTATGGCTGCTCGACATCACCAACAACCAGTGCACAACAACGTGATGCCTATTTACAGCAATTTATCGGACAGACCAGTCAAAGCATTCAGGCCAGGCTGGATTTAAACAGCATCGGTTACCAGCAGGTGTTAGCGCCTATTGCAAATGATCAGACGCTCACTTATACCGTCATTCGTCCTGTCAGCATTCCGCTACCGATGGCACAAAATCCTGCCGATATTGATGCCGGCAATATTCCTGTACCCGTGACGCCCCGATCACAAAGCTATGATGTCAACTTGCAATGTAAAATTATCTATCGCTTAGAACACAACATTGCCACATCGGTTCATTACACTGGCCATACCTGTTAAAACCCTCTGAAAAGGCCATAAAAAAACGCAGCTCATGGCTGCGTTTTTTCTGTCAGGCGAACTTAATTCAATGCAGTAACCACGGCCTGGCCCATTTCAACCGTACCTACCTGAGTATTGCCTTCTGACATGATGTCGCCAGTACGTAAACCTTGATCCAGTACATTGCCTACCGCATCTTCAATGGCTTGCGCTGCAGCTTCTTCACGGAAGGTATAACGCAGCATCATCGCCACAGAAAGAATGGTCGCTAACGGGTTGGCAATGTTTTGGCCTGCGATGTCAGGTGCTGAACCATGACATGGCTCATACATACCTTTACCGTTTTCATCCAGTGATGCAGATGGCAACATGCCGATCGAACCGGTCAGCATCGCTGCTTCATCAGACAGGATGTCACCGAACAGGTTGCCGGTTACAATCACGTCAAACTGCTTAGGCGCACGTACCAGCTGCATTGCAGCATTGTCGACATACATGTGCGACAGGTTAATTTCTGGATATTGTTCAGCATGTAACTGGGTTACGGTTTGCTTCCACAATTCAGTCACTTCAAGGACGTTGGCTTTATCGACTGAGCAGACTTTAGCACCACGAAGTTTCGCCATTTCAAATGCCACTTTCGCAATACGTTTGATTTCTGACTCTGCATATACATCAGTGTTGAAACCCTGTTTTTCACCATTTTCCAGTTCACGGATACCACGTGGCTGACCGAAGTAGATACCCCCGGTGAGTTCACGAACAATCAGGATATCTAGGCCTGATACGATTTCAGGTTTCAAGCTTGAAGCACCGGCAAGTTGCGGATAAAGAATTGCTGGACGCAAGTTTGCGAATAAATTGAGTTCGCTACGTAATTTTAATAAGCCGCGCTCTGGACGGATTGAACGTTCAATCGTATCCCATTTTGGACCACCGACCGCACCCAATAAAATGGCATCGGCTTTTTTCGCCTGTTCAGAAGTTACTGCTGGGTACGGTTCGCCATGCGCATCAATCGCTGCACCACCCAATAAACCCTGTTCCCAAGTCAAACCCAGATTAAATTTTTCATTCACGCGTGCAAGCACCTGTTCAGCTGCTTTTACGATTTCAGGACCAATACCATCACCTGGTAAAATCAAAATATGTTTTGACATGAGTGTTTCCATTTATGAAGTCGATGCATTCCATCGACGGGATTTTAAATTTTCTTTTCCACAAACTCACCCAGACCGGTCAAGGCATTGTAGGGTCTGCAGAAACGTCGGATTGTCTTGTGTTCTTGCAGGAGATCTACACACAAGGGTTCAGGTGCAGATACATTCAGCAAGCTGCCCTGCTGTTTGTTGCGTTCACGGTACATTTTAAAAATGTAACGCTGCTTCGGCTTAAACTGGTGAAAAACATGAAGGGTTTCGGCACGATCCCTGGAAATCGGATAAAAGCGGATCACCACTTCATGTTGCCCCGGAGGGATTGAAAGATATAACGCATTCGGCTGACTTAAGGAGTTTGCCTGTAAACGTAAAATACCCGATTCAACCGCAGCACTATTTACACGGCGCTGGGCTGCATCAATAATTTGAATTTTATTTAAACGTTCAAATTCACAGTTTGCAGTACCCGCACAGTAAATCAAGGCATTCGTTTTGCTACTTTCAGTTTCTTTTACATGTTTAATCCGTACAGTATCAATGCTTTGGCACGCAGTTAAAAATGCGGCCACAAGACCCAGTACAGCAAGCTGACCATAAACTTTTGTCATTGTTCGAGCCCAACCCTCACCAATTAAAGCCAACTAAATATTTTTATGGATCCGATATTAGCAAGAGTTAGGCCTGGATACTACTAGCGCTGAAAATTCAAGTAATTAACCGTGAATTTCCTGAAATACCCAAGGACGTGACTGTTTGGTCTTTTCTTCATAGGCACGAATATCATCTGCAGCCTGTAAAGTTAAGCCAATATCATCCAGACCATTCAACAGGCAGTGTTTGCGGAACGGATCGACTTCAAATTTAAAGCTCTCACCCGATGGCGTACGTACTTCCTGCGCTTCCAGGTCGATGGTTAACTGGTAGCCTTCAGTTGCCGCACATTCTTTAAATAACTGATCGACGATTTCTTCAGACAAGATCACCGGCAACATGCCATTTTTAAAGCTGTTATTAAAGAAAATGTCGGCATAGCTTGGTGCAATCACGGTACGGAAACCGTATTCATTCAACGCCCATGGCGCATGCTCACGGCTTGAACCGCAACCGAAGTTGGCACGTGAAATTAAAACTGTCGCACCTTGATAACGCGGCTGGTTCAAGACGAAATCTGGATTCTTAGGACGTTTTGAGTTGTCTTGACCCGGATAGCCTTCATCCAGATAACGCAATTCATCAAATAAGTTTTCACCAAAACCGGTACGTTTGATCGATTTCAAAAACTGTTTTGGAATAATTAAATCTGTATCGACATTGGCACGATCTAATGGTGCAACGATACCTTGTTCAACGGTATATTTTTTCATGTTTATTTCCCAATAAATCCGTAACCTCTCCCTAACCCTCTCCTATAAGGAGAGGGAACTCCTTCTCTTGCGCCATGATATGGCTCAGGAAGAAAGTTGGGATGAGGGCTTAAACTAGAACGTACGTACGTCAACGAAATGACCGGCAATCGCTGCAGCAGCTGCCATCGCAGGACTCACCAAGTGCGTACGACCGCCATTACCCTGACGACCTTCGAAGTTACGGTTAGAAGTTGAGGCACAGTGCTCGCCCGGTTGCAATTTGTCAGCATTCATGGCCAAGCACATTGAACAGCCCGGTTCACGCCATTCAAAACCGGCATCCAAGAATACTTTATCCAGACCTTCAGCTTCAGCTTGCTGTTTTACCAAACCAGAACCCGGAACCACCATGGCCTGTTTAATTGAAGCAGCCACTTTACGGCCTTTAATCACTTCAGCTGCAGCACGAATATCTTCAATACGCGAGTTGGTGCAAGAACCGATAAATACACGGTCTAACTGAATGTCTGCCAATGCCTGACCGGCATTTAAACCCATATATTGATAAGCACGGGTCCAGTCATTGCGTTGCACGTCATCTTTGGCCTGTTCCAAGGTTGGCACCGCTTGGGACACCGGAATCACCATTTCAGGCGAAGTACCCCAAGAAACTTGCGGTTCAATCTCTTCACCCTGTAACACCACCACAGTATCGAAATGCGCACCTTCATCAGAGTGCAAGGTATTCCAGTAGGCTACAGCAGCATCCCACTGCTCACCTTTCGGTGCATAGTTACGGCCTTTCACGTATTCAATGGTTTTGTCATCAACAGCGACCATACCGACACGCGCACCGGCTTCAATCGCCATGTTGCACACGGTCATACGGCCTTCGATAGACATGTCACGGAACACCTGACCGCCAAATTCAATCGCGTGACCGGTACCGCCTGCAGTGCCAATTTTACCGATAATCGCCAATACCACATCTTTTGGTGTAACGCCCTGGCCCAATTTGCCGTCAACACGCACCAACATGTTCTTCATTTTCTTTTGAACCAGGCACTGGGTTGCCAATACATGTTCAACTTCTGAAGTCCCGATACCGTGCGCCAAACAGCCAAATGCACCGTGAGTTGCCGTATGCGAGTCACCACACACCACAGTCATGCCCGGCAAAGTCAAACCTTGCTCAGGTCCAACCACGTGTGCGATCCCTTGGCGAATATCGTTAATATCAAATTCAACAATATTGAAGGTTTTACAGTTGTCATCCAGGGTTTGTACCTGGATACGCGAAGTGTCATCTTCAATACCGGCAATACCCTGCTCACGCTCGGTTTTTGAGGTGGGTACGTTATGGTCTGGCGTGGCCACATTGGCACTTAAACGCCAAGGTTTACGACCTGCCAGCTGCAAACCTTCAAAAGCTTGGGGCGAAGTTACTTCATGTAATAAATGACGGTCGATATAAAGTAAGGCTGAGCCATCATCGCGTTGTTTTACTAAATGGTCATCCCACAATTTATCGTATAAAGTCTTTGCTTTTGGGGTATTGCCTGCCATGTCGACGCGCTCCATAGAACTGGGTAATGCTTTCATTAACTTCGATTATAACCACGTATTTACATAAATCTAATTTATCATTTTTATTAGTTTAAAAACTTTTTGGAATTAATTTTGACCGTATTTAAACCCTGCATTTTGGCAAAATTTCATCCCTTCAGTTTTTAAGACGGCAATCTCCTTATGCTCATGCTCAACAAATGAAAGGCTTTAACGCTGCCTGCAGAGAGTACCCATGCTGAATTTAACCCGACGGTTTTTGTTTCGCTTCTACCAGCTGTTCAATTGCCCGGATGAGTTCTGCTTTCGCTGCACCGCATTGGGCAGCCGCCTGATTTTCATCATCTTCATCATCGGCAATTTCATAGACCTGAC
This sequence comes from Acinetobacter sp. G11, assembly GCF_049808495.1. Lineage (NCBI taxonomy): Bacteria > Pseudomonadati > Pseudomonadota > Gammaproteobacteria > Moraxellales > Moraxellaceae > Acinetobacter > Acinetobacter sp. G11. The sequence continues at coordinate 144,582 of NZ_JBNCAT010000003.1, read as the reverse complement.
TGCGTTTTTCTACCGCTTCTTCAAAAATATCAAGAAGGTATTTGATGTGTTTAATATCCATGATGTTCACCCTTCCAGAAAAGTATCTCTAGACATATCTCTCTAGGCGATACCGTTCCCCTGTTGTTGTATTGATTGTTCAGTTGAACCAGCCAAACAATTTATAAAACCGATTAAAAACATAAAAATGTTCGTTTTCACAAATTAAATAAGACTGATTATCATTTAGCTATATCCCGAGGCAAAGATTGAGGAACACCCCATGGCCCATATCCAAAAATTTGTGAATAACAACCAGCGTATGTTCAAGAAAACCTTTAGCTATTACATTATGCACATCACCATTGCCATGTTGGTCGGTTATTTCGTCACAGGAAGTATCTGGATGGCAGTGACCTTGAGCTTGCTTGAGCCGACCATTCAGGCAATCGCGTTCTTCTTCCATGAAAAAATCTGGGAAGCCAAACCGGTGAAAATGCAGAACAGGAACAACGCGGCCATCTAAATATTGCCGGGCTATAGAAATATCATGGGTTCCTGTTTTCCGCTTTACAAGCATCACTTCATTGGCATGAGGTGATGTTTTATTTTTACCTGTTAAGTTCACATCTGCATACATTTTTTCGGGTCTTTTTTAAGATGAAACGCCCCTTTGATATAAAAATATTTTATAATAATTTAATTTTCATATAACCAGATATCCCCTTATGAATCTTGCTGCCTTTGAAGCGTTCATTAAAGTCATGGAAACCGGTTCTATTTCTATGGCTGCCGATTTATTGTTTATTACCCAGCCTGCTGTGACTAAACGCATTCATAGCCTGGAAGAATATTTTGGCGTGAAACTGTTTGAGTCTGCCGGTCGTGGCGTTCAGGCGACGCATGCTGCACATTCTTTATTGCCGAAAGTGAAAAACTGGCTCAATGAACTGGGCGATATTCACCATACCCTCAGTCACGAACAGGAACAGGTGCAAGGCAAACTGAAAATTGGCACCAGTCATCATATTGGCTTGCACCATCTACCGCAGCACCTGCGCAATTATGTGCAAAAATTTCCTGACGTCACTTTAGATGTGCATTTTGTTGACTCGGAACAGGCGCATGAACAGGTACTGGCGGGTGACCTGGAACTGGCCTTTTTAACCCTGCCGCCGAAAGGGGATGAACGCCTGAGTTATGTGACCATCTGGAATGATCCGCTGGTCTTTGTGGTGGCACCTTTTCATCCGCTGGCACAAAAAAAGCATCTGAGTCTGGAAGACTTGATTCAATATCCCAGCCTATTGCCCGCCTCGCAAACCTATACCACGCAAATCACCTTGGCAGAGTTTGAAAAGCAAGGCGTTAAACCGAAAATCACCATGAGCAACAATCCGCTGGAATCCATCCGCATGCTGGTTTCAATTGGTTTGGGATGGTCGGTATTACCGAAAACCTTGCTGAATCAGGACCTGCAAATGCTGGATATCAATGTGCAAATGCAACGTCAACTGGGCATGGTCTGGCATCCGGGGCGCACCCAGTCACGTGCCGTACAGGAACTGGTGGCCATGATGCAAAACTCGCATCTCGGCTAAAACCGGCTTGAGCGCTGCATCTGCCTGGATGCAGCATTTTGTTACCTTAATCCTTAGCATAGCGGTACAGCTTTCGGGTACTTTTAAATAAAACACATAAAACAACATGTTTTAAATGTGCAAAAGAATTCGAAGGAGTATGGAGCTATGCTGAGGGATTTATCACCAACCCTATCTATAACAAATTCACCTGAAACAACCGAAGCTAAAACACACCCAGTCAAAGCCGATGTCGATGCTCCAAATCTATGGCAAAGCGCTAAAATTTCTTTGCTGCCTACGCCCGATTTAAACTTTGCTGATGAAGCCACGGCACGGCATAGCTTGCGTGATTATTTTCTGAATACTTTTGACAGCTATGAACGGCTGTTTGACTGCCTGAAAAATGATGCAGCCTATTACCTTAAACCCATCTCTTTACGTCATCCGCTGATTTTTTATTTTGGTCATACGGCGACCTTTTTTATCAATAAACTGCTGCTCAGCAACCTGATTCACGCACGTTTGAACCCAGAGCTGGAAAGCATTTTTGCTGTCGGGGTCGATGAAATGAGCTGGGACGATCTGAATGAGCAGCATTATGACTGGCCGAATGTAGAAGAAGTCCGGGCTTATCGTGGCCAGGTACGGACACTGGTCCTGAATCTGATTGAGCATGCCCCCCTGACGTTACCCTTGAACTGGAACCATCCGTGGTGGTCGATCCTCATGGGCATTGAACATGAACGGATTCATCTTGAAACCTCCTCGGTCCTGATTCGCCAGCAGCAGCTGGACTATGTATACAACCATCCGCAGTGGCATGCCGAGGTCATCACAGACATTGCACCCGAAAATACCCTGATTGCTGTTCCTGCAGGACAGGTCAACCTAAACAAGACTTTCGACAGTAACTTCTATGGCTGGGACAATGAATATGGCCGGCATCAGGCAGATGTGGCCGCTTTTCAGGCTTCACAATATCTGGTTTCCAATCAGGAATTCTTGAGTTTTGTGGAAGATGGCAGTTATGCCACTGATCGCTACTGGACCGCAGAAGGACAGGCCTGGCTGAAATTTTCTCAAGCCCAGCATCCTAGCTTTTGGCGAAAAACCCCTTCAGGCTGGTCACTGCGTTTGATGCTGGAAGAAATTTCCATGCCTTGGGACTGGCCGGTAGAAGTGAATTATCTTGAAGCCAAAGCATTTTGCAATTGGAAAGCCGAGAAAACCGGTCAAAGTATTCGCTTGCCCACAGAAGATGAGTGGTACCGGCTGTATGATGTGGCAGGGTTGGATGCCAATCTGCCCAGTCCTGAACAGGCCAATATCGAACTGAAATACCGAACCAGTCCCTGCCCGGTGAATCATTTTCAGCAGGGTGATTTTTTTGATATTCAGGGCAATGTCTGGCAATGGACTGAAACCCCGATTTACCCTTTTGACGGTTTTCAGGTGCATCCGCTCTATGATGATTTCAGCACCCCAACCTTTGACGGGCAACATAATTTAATCAAAGGCGGTTCCTGGATTTCTGCCGGCAATGAGACATTGCACAGCTCACGTTATGCTTTCCGCCGGCATTTTTTCCAGCATGCCGGGTTCCGCTATGTCGCTGCTTCTCAAGAACTTCAGCAGTTTCAATCGCAGTATGAAACGGACCAGATGATCTCACAATATCTGGAATTTCAGTACGGTGCAGAATATTTTAACGTGCCCAATTTTGCCCAAAGCCTGATGGACATTGCACAGCCCTATTTTAAGGATATTGCTACCGAGAAGGCATTGGATATCGGTTGTGCCACGGGTCGGGCCAGCTTTGAACTGACAGCTTATTTTGATCAGGTCACAGGCCTGGACTTTTCCGCACGCTTTATTCAGCAGGCGGTACAGCTGGCGCAAGGAGAAACGCTACGCTACACCCTGCCGATTGAAGGGGAACTGGTGGAATATAAAGCCTGCAACTTAAAAGAGTTGGGCTTAGATCAGCTTGCGCATAAAGTCGATTTTTTCCAGGCCGATGCCTGCAATTTAAAGCCTCATTTTAGCAATTATGATTTCATTCTGGCTGCAAATTTAATTGACCGCCTGCATCATCCCAAAGATTTCTTAGCCGAAATCCATCAGCGTTTAAAACTGGGTGGAATTTTAATGCTGGCCTCCCCCTATACCTGGCTAGAAGAACATACTGCACGTGCTGAATGGCTCGGGGGCTTTAAGAAAAATGCGGAAAACTTTAGTACGCTGCAAGGTATTACGGAACTGTTGCAAGCGCATTTCGAAATGCTGGATGAACCTCAGGATGTGGCATTTGTGATTCGTGAAACCGCGCGTAAATATCAACACACCCTGTCCCAAGTCACCTTATGGAAACGGGTCAGGTAAATTCTTTACAAAAATAAAGCCAATCTGAGAATTGGCTTTATTTCGCTATGATCTTTATCGGATCACTGAATCTTCATGCAGCGATTCATTCAACTGGTCAACAATAATCGCCCATGAACCATCGGACTTGATTTTTTCTGCCAAAAACTGGCGCTGCGCTTCGTTCCAATATTCGGCTTCGGTAATCTGGGTCTGGGCATTGAGTTGATGCGTAGCAATAAACAGGGCAATCGCCTCTTCACTGGAATCTAATCCTAACTGCTCAAAAAGATTGGTCATTCTTGGACGTGTTTGGCTCATTTTAATCTCCTGTTCTTGTTCAATTTCAAACAATAAATTTTGTTTTTTACCCTTGTGCTTTCATTCTAATATACGGCAAAGGCATACTCATGGTAAGGCTTATTTTATCGTCCCTTAGTCGATATAACCCCTTCAATCCGGTTCAGCAGTTTGGTAGCAACCCTCTTCCAACATGCAAGGATTTGGGTGCAATCCATTTTTTATTTTTCACGTTTAAAGTGGAGAGAACCGCCCTATTCCGTAGGCTCCCCCCTCCGTCAAAACAAATTGCCTAAATTGACCAATCCTGAATTTCCCAGTTTTGTGCTTTGGCCAAAGCCTCTAAACGCTCATCCGGGTTGACCACAATGGCATGGTCGGCATATTCCAGCAAGAAACGGTCATTGAATGAATCTGAATACGCCCATGACTCCTCGATATTGCGCCCTTCCAGCCATTGTTCCAGACGGATCAATTTCCCTTTTTGATAACAGGCAGTGTTGATGACTTTACCGGTATATTTGCCATCCACCACTTCTGCATTGGTGGCAATAATTTCAGTAATACCAAACTCGTGAAAAATCGGTGCGGTAATAAAATCCGAAGTTGCGGTAATTCCCACCAGCTCGTGTCCGGCATCCTTGTGACGTTGAATGGCAGCAAAACCTTCGGGACGCATTTGCGGACGAATGATTTTTTTCATGAACAATTCATGTAATTCGGTCAAATAATCATTGTCATGCTGGGTTAAAAATTCAAAGACGAATTCGTTATAGGCAATCGGGTCAAGTTGCCCTGCTTTATAGTCCTCATAAAATTTGTCATTCATTTGACGATGTCGGATTGGATCGACTAAACCTTCGTTTACTAAAAACTCACCCCATGAATAATCTGAATCGGTATTTAATAGGGTGTGGTCGAGGTCAAATAAAGCCAATTTCATGAAAATACTCGTAAAAACTGAAATTTAAGAAAAAAATTGTAAATCTATCTCCGCTAGTCGATAGAAATTCGTTAAGATCATAGCAATTTTTAACATTTAATCTGTGCTTTTTTTCGAGATGGATATAGAAATAACAATCCCCGAACAAAAAGCCATACATTACAGAAAATTTAGGTAGCCAAATGATCGACTCAGAAGGTTTCCGACCGAATGTCGGGATCATTTTGGCAAACGACATTGGACAAGTTTTATGGGCAAAACGCATTGGACACAATGCTTGGCAATTTCCGCAAGGAGGGATCCAGTTTGGAGAATCCCCCGAACAGGCACTTTATCGTGAGCTGAGAGAAGAAGTTGGCTTATTGCCCGAACATGTTCAAATTGTAGCGCAAACAAAAGGTTGGCTGCGTTATCGTTTGCCGCAAAGATATATACGCCCGGATTCGGACCCGGTGTGTATTGGTCAAAAACAGAAGTGGTTTTTACTCCGGCTGACAGCGCCAGCAAAGCATATTCAGCTGGACCTGTCAGACCCACCCGAGTTTGACCAGTGGCAATGGGTAAGCTATTGGTACCCATTGGGTCAGGTCGTGAATTTTAAACGCGATGTATACCGGAGGGCGATGGTGGAACTGTGTCAGCAGTTGCCCTCGCTCTAGCTCGAAAAAATTGCATGAAAATGCAGATTTTTTAGTAGCATGTTGTTATAAATAAAAACAGTTTTAAACTTATTTTGGAGCAGATTTTATGTCGAATATGCAACTGGACACCTTAAGACGCATTGTGCAAGAAATCAATGCGTCCACCAGTTTGCATGAGTCACTCGACATCATGGTCAATCAGGTTGCTGAAGCCATGCGCGTGGATGTCTGCTCCATTTATCTGCTGGATGAACGAAACCAGCGTTATCTGCTCATGGCATCTAAAGGGTTAAATCCTGAAGCTGTGGGACATGTCTCCTTACATACCAGCGAAGGCCTGGTGGGACTGGTGGGACAACGCGAAGAAATCGTCAACCTGGATAATGCACCAAAGCACGAACGCTTTATGTACCTGCCGGAAACCGGCGAGGAAATTTATAATTCCTTCCTGGGTGTTCCAGTCATGTACCGCCGCAAGGTGATGGGCGTTTTGGTGGTGCAAAATAAGGAACCACAAGATTTTAGCGAAGCCGCGGAGTCGTTCCTGGTCACCCTGTGTGCCCAGCTGTCCGGTGTGATTGCCCATGCCCATGCCGTGGGCAATATCGATGTATTCCGCAAGCCAAGCAATTTACCTGCTTATAAAACCTTTCAGGGCGTTTCCGGTTCAGGCGGGATTGCTTTAGGGCGTGCCGTAATTCTCTATCCGCCTGCCGATCTGGCTGCTGTGCCTGATCGCGAAGCAGATGACATCAGTGAAGAACTGGCTCTTCTGGATGCCGCATTAAATGCCGTGCGTCAGGAAATTCAGGCACTGGATGAAAAAATGCAGGATGCCTTAATGGCTGAGGAACGGGCTTTATTCAGCGTGTTTTTGCGCATGCTGGATGAAAACTCCCTGCCTGCTGAAATTAAGGCTGAAATCCGCGATGGGAACTGGGCACAGGGTGCTGTACGTATTGTCATTGATAATCACATTGCCCTGTTTGCACAAATGGAAGATGACTATTTACGCGAACGTGTGTCCGACCTGAAAGATCTAGGGCGTCGTATTCTGGCCTTTTTGCAGGAAGCCGATGCCAGCCATCGGGAACTGACCGATGAAAGCATTCTGATCGGGGAAGACATTTCAACCGCGGCACTGGTTGAATTACCGGTGGATAAAATTGCCGCAATTGTCACTACCGAAGGTGCCATGAATTCACATATGGTGATTGTGGCACGTGCCCTGGGCATTCCAACTGTGGTCGGTGTGACTGAACTGCCAATCAATACCCTGGATGATGTCGAGATGATTGTCGATGCCCATCAGGGACGTGTGTTTATCAATCCACCGCGCCGTTTGCGTACCCGCTATAAAGAAATCCAGAAAGAAGAAGAACAGCTGGCGAAAGACTTAAAGCAATACGAAACCAAAGATGCCATCACCCCAGATGGCGTTGCAGTCAAACTGTTTGTCAATACGGGTTTAATGATTGATGTCGTTCGCGGCGTACAGCGTGGTGCCAAAGGCGTCGGTTTATACCGCTCTGAAATTCCGTTTATGCTGCGTGACCGCTTCCCTGGCGAAGAAGAACAGCGTGCCATTTACCGCCAGCAACTCAGCCACTTTGCCAATAAACCTGTGGTGATGCGTACCCTCGACATTGGTGCAGATAAAGATTTACCGTATTTCTCGATTGAAGAAGAAAACTCGGCGCTGGGCTGGCGCGGTATCCGTTTTACCCTGGATCATCCAGAAATTTTTTCTGCCCAGATTCGTGCCATGCTCAAAGCCAGTATTGGATTGAATAACCTGCACATTTTACTGCCCATGATCACCAGTGTCAGTGAAGTGGAAGAAGCCCTCTATCTGCTGGACCGTGACTGGACCGCAGTGCAGGAGGAAGAACAGGTCAAAATTACCAAGCCCAAAATTGGCATTATGGTTGAAGTTCCGAGTGTGCTGTTACAGATTGAAGAGTTTTCCGAACTGGTAGATTTTTTCTCGGTCGGTTCAAATGACTTGACCCAGTATTTACTGGCGGTTGACCGCAATAACCCTCGGGTTGCCAATGTCTACTCGCACTTCCATCCGGCTATTTTACGCGCTTTAACCCGCTTGGTTCAGGAATGTCATAAATATGATAAACCGGTGAGCATTTGTGGAGAAATGGCTGGCGACCCATTGGCAGCGGTACTATTGATGGCGATGGGCTTTAATACCCTGTCGATGAGTTCAAGCAATATTTTGCGGGTGCGTAAAGCCATTTGCCATGTCCCTATGACCGATGCCCAGGAACAGCTGGAACGTGTATTAAAAATGAGTAACCCACTAATGGTGAAAAGCTGGATGGAATATTACTTCAAGACCCATGGTCTAGGGGATATGGTGAAATCTGCAACCCGTATTTTGGGTGCTTAAAATGGGGTTATAGCACAGCAAATACCGTGCAAGAAAAAGGGAGATAATCATTTGAGTATCTCCCTTTTTTGTGCTTGTCATAGCCACGTTTTGCATTTTTCTTGCGGTCTACAAAGACCTGGCTTTTGTTGACCTCATGCATATGTTTTGCCACAAAGTTGTGAATCACCACTTCTGGCACTGCTTTTTTCTTTGCCATTTTACTCACCTGTTTTCATGCACCATCCGGATTGGACAGTAAGCTGATATTACGCTTTTTTGTACAGAATTCAAGCGGTTTTTGCAGTGAGATACGTTTTATATAAAATTTAATTATTTCAAATACTTAATCTTATATTTCAGTCTTTACCTACCCGTTTATTACAATTTCTGCATCTTCAAAAAATGCATGGCCAAATAGGCCAAAAAAAGCAGCCAGATTAAAATAATCACCCCTGCCGCCCAACGGTTGACAGGCCGTTCTGCCAATAGCGAGGCACGAATCCTGCAATCGTCTAGAATTTCTTGTGGTGTCAGCTTGATCACCAATAACAGCCCCAAGGGCACAATAATAATATCATCCAGATAGCCCAGCACTGGAATAAAATCGGGAATCAGGTCAATCGGCGATAGCGCATATGCCGCAATAATCAGCGCCAGTATTTTGATCCAGACAGGTGTGCGCTGGTCTTTAGCCACCAGCCAAACCACCAGAACATCTTTTTTGATGGTTTTGGCCCATTGTTTAATTTTTTGATACATACAGGTAAGGAAAATCAAAATTTCAGAATGACATCTTAAATAGGTTTTCTTAAATGAATATAAATTTTGCAGCTTCAACCTTATTTTTATGTAAGTGTTAGCAAAGTAAAATTAGGGAAAAATCAAAAGATATCTGCCGAATTTATCAGTGAATCCTGAACTCGAAATGAAAACTCCCTCTCTCCTTTAAAAGATCAAACATCCTCAAATATTTTGAGTATACAAAGGAGAGGTTCTTTGATTCATATTTTTATCCCTTCTCATCCCTCCTTCTCCCTGAGCCATATATGGCGCGAGAGAAGGAGCTTTCGTCGCGAAATTATTTTTCTTTAGCCAACGCCCTTTCCAGTACCCGTTCCACATCAACCTGCTGCGCAGCAAGCATACCTACCACTCGGCCATGAAATTCGCTATAGCGCGTTTGAATAAAAGCATCCGCCACATAGTCCGGTGCATAACGTTTCAATAAAACAGCTTGAGCCAAAATGACCAGACGGCTGACCAGACTACGCCCCATAAACTGCAAGTCATCAGCAGATTGCTGCAACAGTTTGAACAGGCTTTGTAATTCATTTTTCAAGGTTTCATCTTCTAATGCAGTTGATGCCAGATCTTTAAACAATAGCTCAATCGATTCAGGTTCACGACTGATTGCACGCAATACATCGAGGCACATGACATTGCCCGACCCTTCCCAAATGGTATTCACCGGGGCTTCTTTAAAAATACGCGCCATGATGCCGTTATCGACATAGCCATTGCCGCCAAACACCTCCATCATCTCGCCAGTCAATTCAACAGCACGCTTGCAGATCCAGAACTTGGAAGCCGGGGTCATGATTCTTTTCCATGTCAAAGACAGGGCATCGTCAGTTTCATAACAATGCGCCAGATGAAAACTTAAATGCATCGCGGCTTCGGTTTCCAGGGCTAAATCCGCGAGTACTGCTTGCATCAACGGCTGTTCGGCTAAATGTTTGCCAAAGGCTTTGCGTTGACGGGTATAGGCAATACATTGCACTAAAGCCTGACGCAGCATGGCGGTACTGCCCACAGAACAGGTCAGGCGGGTGTAATTGGCCATTTCAATAATGGTCGGAATACCACGCCCTGCCTCACCCATCATGATGCCCCAGGCCTCTTTAAATTCGACTTCGGAACTGGAATTACTGCGGTTGCCGACTTTTTCTTTTAGTCGCTGCACATGAATATTATTTTTTGTGCCATCTTCCAGCCAGCGCGGCACAAAGAAACAGGCCAAGCCATCCTGCTCGGTTTTCGCGACGACCAGATGAGCATCACACATCGGCGCGGAGAAAAACCATTTATGCCCGGTCAGTAAATAGGCCTTACCCCGGCCTGATTCAGCGACAGGAACAGCTAGGGTTTCATTGGCCCGCACATCGGAACCGCCCTGCTTTTCAGTCATGCCCATACCCAGCCAGATCGATTTCTTCTGGGCAATCGGCAGGTCACGTTCATCGTATTCGGTGGATAATAATTTTTCGCCAATTTTGGCCCACAGTTCAGGTTCACGCTGCATTAAGGGAATGCTGCCAAGTGTCATCGATGTTGGACACAGACTGCCGCATTCGACCTGTCCGCTTAAGTAAAAACGCGCTGCCCATGCCACCCATTTCGAAGATGATGCCGCATGGTTAAATGGATGGGCATGGCTGTCGAATTTGCGGTTTAAAGCCATCCACTTGTGCCAGGCAGGATGAAACTCGATGTAATCTTTACGGCGGCCACGAGCATCGAAGGCATGCAGAATGGGCGTGTGCTTATTGGCTAAATCGGCATATTGATAATATTCGGCTGATCCCACCACTTTGCCCATATCACACAAGGTTGCTTGGTCATGGCTGCCATAACGCTTCAATATTTCATGTAAAACCGTATCGGATGAAAATAAATTGTAATCTTGCAGTTCATCAAACTGGTTGCTGATTTGATGGGTCATCCATGTCTGATTCAATAACTGGTTCGATGTATTCATCGTCTATATTTCCTGCTTGTTGTTCTGGGCTTTTCATTCCAGTATAGAGAAAAATTCGCCACAGCATGTTCGGCTTTATTGAGTCTAATTTTTTATGAAAAATCCACAGATACAGGTACGGCGTAAGCCACGCCAGTCACGGGCCAAGCTGACTCAGGAAGCCTTGCAGGACAGTTTTGTTCGGCTTTTGCATGAGCGTGCTGCACATGACATTACCATTCGGGAGATTACCGATTTGGCCGGTGTGGGTTTGGGTACGTTTTATGAATATTTTTCCAAAAAGGAAGATTTGATTGCGCTGACCATTCACCAACATGTGAAAAACAATGCCGAGAATTTAAAAACTTATGCACAAAGCCTGATCAAGTTATCCACAGATATGGCTCTGGATGATTATTTAAAACAGGTGATTCACTTTCAGCTTAAGCAGATTCAGGCACAGCAGTTTTTATGGGCACAGACTTTTTTGCTGGAACGGCAGATTTCCAATATTGAGAGTTATCGCAAGAGTTATGAGATGATGGTGCAGATGTGGCAAAGCATTCTTGTGCCATTTATTCAGGATGCTGAACAGCTGAAACGCATGAGTTTAAATGTGCAGCGGGTATGTTATGGCTTTGTGTCGCAGACGTTGTTGGTAGAGCCTGAGTTTGGGGAATGGAAAATTTTAGAGGAGGACATTATTCAAACTTTTGCCAATATAATTTTTAATTAAAAATGTCCTTTTTTGAAGTTAAATATCCGTTTTTAATTGACAAAACACATCAAAATCGCTCACAAAAAAACCGACTTGTTTCCAAGCCGGGATTCTGCTGATCTTTTAACTTTTTATTTTGTCTTAACATGTTGATATTAAAATATTATTTAAATTTAATTTCGTATAACGGCCATTATGTTAAATGGGATACTCATCATGGATATTAGAACCAAAAACTACTCTTCTATGATGAATGTATAGTCCCCAATTTAGGCTATTATCAAAAATTGATATCTCATCAGAAGAGTAATAAAAATCATCGAAAAACTTTACGAAAATTTTCCAGTTAGTACTAACAGCAATATCAGGTTGCCAAACGACATAAATATCTTTTTGAAAAGCTAACCCTGTATGAAATAACCATTTTTTTATTGTTTTATCTTCGGCATTAATTTCTCTAAAACAATTAAAATTCTTTTTTTCTATCAAGTTTTTAGTAATTTCAGAACTATAATTCCAAAGGAAATTTGAAGCCTGTGGAGTCATAGGCTTTATTTGATCTAAATGTATCTGATTAAGCTGATTATAAGAATCATCGTCAAATCTCCAATGTATTGGAAATTGATCAAATGACATTATGAAATTGTTTAAACTTTTTAAATCCATAGTTATTAGAAAGTCTTTAACTTATTCTAAAATTAACATAATACACCTTATACGAAATTCAATATAAGTTAAATAAGATCAATATTTTAAAATCTATAAAAAGCTAAGTGAGTAGAAATTCAGCTTTTTACATGACATTTCTACGTTCATTAAAAAACCGCCTCTCAAGGCGGTTTTTACATCTCAATGCAAATTATTTCTTCACATCAAAACGGTCTGCATTCATCACTTTAGTCCAAGCGGCAACAAAGTCCTTTACGAATTTTTCTTTGTTGTCATCTTGCGCATACACTTCTGCATAAGAACGCAGAATCGAGTTCGAACCAAACACCAGGTCCACACGTGTTGCCGTCCATTTCGCTGCGCCCGTTGCACGGTCTACAATCTCATAACGGTTTTTGCCGACCGGTTTCCAGTTGTATGCCATGTCGGTCAGGTTCACAAAGAAATCATTACTCAACACGCCTTCACGGTCTGTGAACACGCCTTCTTTCGCACCAGCATAGTTAGTACCGAGTACACGCATACCTCCAATCAGTACCGTCATTTCAGGGGCAGTTAAACCCAGTAACTGAGCACGGTCTAACAGCAATTCTTCAGGTTGTGCAGTGTAGTCTTCTTTTAGCCAGTTACGGAAACCGTCGTGTTTTGGCAACAAGTCTTCAAATGAATAGACATCGGTTTGCTCTTGGGTGGCATCCCCTCGTCCCGGTGTGAATGGAACTTGAATGTCCACACCCGCAGCCTGCGCCGCTTTTTCCACCGCAGCCGTACCGCCCAGTACAATCAGGTCGGCAATGCTGACTTTCTTCTCCAGACCGGACTGAATTTCTTCAAGTTTCGCCAATACTTTCGCCAGACGTTCAGGTTCGTTACCGACCCAGTCTTTTTGCGGAGCGAGACGGATACGCGCACCGTTCGCACCGCCACGGAAGTCCGAACCACGGAAAGTACGCGCGCTGTCCCATGCGGTGCTGATTAACTCGGCAGTGCTTAAACCGCTGTTTAACAGTTTCGCTTTAAGCTCTTCAATTTCAGCTTCAGACAGCACATAGTTCACCGATGGAATCGGGTCTTGCCAGATCAGCTCTTCATTCGGCACATCGGCACCTAAATAACGCGATTTTGGTCCCATGTCACGGTGCGTCAGCTTGAACCAGGCACGAGCAAACACTTCCGAGAAGTACGCAGGGTCTTTGTAGAAACGCTCTGCAATTTTACGGTATTCCGGATCGACTTTCAGCGCCATATCGGCATCGGTCATCATCGGGTTACGGCGCACATTTGGGTTGTGAGCATCAACAGGTTTGTCTTCCTCTTTGATGTTGATCGGTTCCCATTGTTTCGCACCTGCCGGGCTGATGGTTTTTTCCCACTCATAGGTGAACAATAAATAGAAGAATTCATTGTCCCATTTGGTTGGATGCGTGGTCCATGCCCCTTCCAGGCCACTGACCATGGTATTGGCGCCATTGCCCGTACCTTCAGGGTTATGCCAGCCTAGGCCCTGGAATTCGACATCCGCACCTTCAACATCTTTACCCAGCAATTCAGCCTTGCCGTTACCGTGCGCTTTACCAATGGTGTGACCACCTGCCGTCAATGCCACCGTTTCTTCGTCATTCATGCCCATGCGGTCGAAGGTCACGCGCATATCCTGTGCAGTACGCAGCGGATCCTGTACACCATCCACACCTTCAGGGTTGACGTAAATCAGGCCCATCTGCACCGCAGCAAGCGCATTGTCCAATGACTTACGGTCCTGGTCATTTTCATAACGGTTTTTGGTGGCATCCAGCCATTTCTCTTCAGCACCCCAATTGATATCTTTTTCAGGATGCCAGATATCTTCACGGCCACCGCCAAAACCAAAGGTTTTCAGGCCGGCTTCTTCATACGCCACTGTACCGGCCAGGATGATCAGATCGCCCCAGGAAATTTTATTGCCGTATTTACGTTTAATCGGCCAAAGCAGACGGCGGCCTTTATCGGTGTTGACGTTATCTGGCCAGCTGTTGAGTGGCGCAAAACGCTGGTTACCGGTATTGGCACCACCGCGACCGTCCTGCTTACGGTAAGAACCGGCCAGGTGCCAGGCCGTGCGCACGAACATGCCAATATAGCTGCCATAGTCCGATGGCCACCAGTCCTGGCTGCTGTTAATCAGTTCGCGTAAATCCTGTTTCACTGCTTCCAGGTCCAGTGAATTGAATGCCTTGGTATAATCGAAATCGGGATCTAGCGGATTGGTTTTTTTGTCGTGTTGAGCAAGAATGTCGAGATTGAGCGCATTCGGCCACCAATCCCGGTTTGAGCGGGCAGCGCGGTGATCCGTACCGGATTGGTGAAAAGGACATTTTCCTGCAGCTTGTGTGTCATTATTCATAGCTAAGCTCCAAATCTAATCACAAAACCATCATTGTGATGAACCGTTAAAAATTTCTAACTCATCTTCAAAATAGCTGTTTTTTATGACAATAGAAAGCAAGTTATATGAATGAAAACAATCGAAAAAGCCTATTCTAAAACAGGAATAAAAACAGGATTAATCAACCTTCACAACCAGAAGTGGAATTTTTAGAACTGCATTATCAATTCGCGATAAAGACCATCAGGATTTGAGATTTTGGACCATATTTCTGATTAAAAATAATGTGCTATATTGAGGCCATAACAAGCAAGAATCCTCCAGCATGTTGATCAGGCAGGATCGCTACTGCTGAGAACAGATTGCCTTTTCTGGAACCTGCCATTCGTGAATCATAAGCCCGTCTTGGAAAAACCGCTTCGACTGATTCAAATCACCCTTGCTGTTCTTTGGATTTATCAGGGATTGATACCCAAAATCCTGTTTCAATCTCATGCAGAAATCGCCATCTGGCAGAGCATGGGCTTAGAACTCCCTCTGGCAAAAATGGCGGTTAGCCTGTCGGGCGTGATTGAAATGGCATTTGGCTGTAGTTTTCTGCTTTGGCAAAGAGCCGTCATTTTGCATCAGCTGAATATTATGGGTTTAGCCGGATTATTAGGGCTGATTGCCCTCACCGATCCTATGCAACTCAGCACGGCGTTTAACCCGGTCGTGATGAATATCGCCATGCTCGTTCTTTCAATGCTTGCCATTCAACTTTTAAATGTGAGCAAACAGCAAGCTTAAAAAAATCAAACCACCAGACGCCGTCCTTCCCGTACACAGATAAACGGTGTCATCAATTTGGAGGTATTTTTCATGGCAATCTTTAAATCAATTTCCGGTTGTTCCCGACGTTCATCGGTCAGTTGAAAGGTTCGGTAATGAATGGCCAGCGAACATTTGGAATGCAAATCCTGATGCGCCTGGAAAGCCTCTTGCGGATTCATGTGTGTATAGCCCATCAGCTCGCGCGGTTCATACGCCCCTATTGGCAACAGCGCGACACGCGGTGCTCCCAAACGGTTTTGAATCTCTTTAAAATGCGGTGAATAGCCAGTATCTCCGGCAAAGAAACAGTGATCTTTGCCATGCAGCACTGAAAAACCGCCCCAGAGTGCCCGGTTTTGATCACGTAAGCCGCGACCTGAAAAATGCTGTGCCGGCGTATAAATAATTTTTAACTCATGCAATAAAGACGATTGCCACCAGTCCATTTCCAGCACATAAAAACTTTTCGGCAAATACCACGCGTTGCCCAGCCCGGTATAAATTGGCATGGCAAATTTCTCATGCAGCCACTGCAAGCTGGCCAGGTCCATATGGTCATAATGGTTATGGCTGAGCAATACTGCATGAATGGTCGGCAATTCTTCCAGAGCAATGCCCGCAGGAATCACCCGCTTGGCACCTTTGCCCGGTGCAGGGCCGGCATATTCGCACCAGACCGGATCGGTTAATAAATTATAAGGTCCGATCTGCAACAGTACCGTTGCATGGCCCACAAACCACACTTGCCAGTCGTCCATACTGGCGTTGGGACGGTTCTGGGGAATGGCGCGTTTGCTGGCATGGAATTCGGCATGTTCTTTGTTGATATCGACATTCCAGGTCGATGACTTGCGGGTGAGCAGCCATTTGATCAGCTCGGCCCGTCCACGTCCTGCTGGACTGGGCAAGGCATTGAAGAATCGATCACCGTTATGATGATTCGAATACATAAACTTGAATGAAGGCTGACGCCAGGTATGTGACCAGCATGATTTGGTCGGGAGTTGAAAGTGTAATTGCTCAGGCTTCTGCTTCATGTCCATTCAATTTCTTAGTGTGACCTCAACCTTCAGAATCCGATATTCTGAATGCTGCGCCATATATATCACGTTTTATTCCAAACGTCCTTGCATACGTTCCAACCACACCTGTTTAGTTTGCGGTTTGATAAACAATGCCACAATTTCCGGATGAATCTGTTTGATTTTCGCTTCAATTCTGTTGACACAGGCTTCGATGTCATCCGAACTCAAATTGTCTTCAAATTCCAGACTTAAGGAAGCAAGCACCTGATGCGCGCCCATCTGTTCGGTCAGCACACCATTGGCCGACTGTACCGCCTCATCTCCCTGCGCAATCAACAAGATGTCATTACGCAATTTTGGATCGGCCGTTTCACCCATCAATAATCCCTTGGTTTCACGGGCCAATAAAATGGCAGAAATTGCCAATACTATCCCTATCAGGATTGAAGCCACGCCATCCAGTTCAGGAATATTCAAGGCATGGGCCAGATAGATCCCGATCAGGGCAATCAGCAGACCACATAACGCGGCAGTATCTTCAAACAGTACGGTAAAGGTGGTGGGGTCTTTGCTGTGTCGAAAAGCCTCGAAATAACCTTGCTTGCCTTTCACCTTGCGGAATGCTTTTAAGGCCACCAGCCAGGAGGTGCCTTCACACAAGATGGCGATGATTAACACAATATAATTGATGGTGGGATTCAGCATTTCTTCAGGATGCAGCACATGCTGTATGCCCTGATAAATCGACACCACTGCACCCAGTGCAAACACCATCAGCGCCACAATAAAGGCCCAAAAATACAGCTCACGGCCATAACCAAAAGGATGCCTGTAGTTTGCCGGCTGCTGGGATTTTTTCATGCCATAGAGCAGCAGAATTTCATTCAGGGTGTCCACCACCGAGTGCACAGCTTCACTGAGCATGGCCGAACTGTTGGTGATATAGGCCGCCACAAACTTGACCAGCGCAATCGCCAGATTACCTGCCAGTGCTGCATAGACCACAATCTTATTCGAATCAGACATTCAAATTTGTCCCGAGTGTTTTTGTTAAGCGTTATTGTTATCAAATAGATCTATTTGATTTTTATAGCTCTTTGCATAGTACTGAATGTGGTTGTGGTGGTGGTTTATTGTTTTGTTGTTTTTAGCGCGACTGCTGATTATTTCGCCAGTGCGTATATAAATGTTCCATGTGAAACGCTGTGGTGAAATATGATGCATTTGTACGATTTACGCAGATTGCAAGCTCCTAAAAAGGAAGCCTAAACTCAGTACTGTCCCATAGTTCTGTTAAGGGCTTTTATTTTGCTGAAAACGGTTAATTTCGAATTAGAATCATATAAATGAATTTTCATGAAGTTTGTTTGTAGATATTTGTTTGTTAATCCAGTATTCGTTATTTTCTTTAATTCTTTACTGATGAGAAAGCTTAAAATTTCATAGAATAGATAAGTTAAAGTCTTTCACAGCCACAATTTTTCAATAAAATCGAAATGTATTTGTGTAGGCGATGTCTTACTTTTGACAGGCCAAAAGTAAGCAAAAGCCTTTGTTACCCACACATAACATCCATGTTATGGTGGGTAACATGTGGCATCCCTGCCACATTCGTCAATCCAAAGTTTACTTAAATTAAATTATGGAACAGCAGAGGCTTAAACTTCCTTTTTATCCTGTTGTATTAACGCAGTTTAGAAAAATACTGCTGGCGCCATTCTTTCCAGAAATACATCACAATCCCGAACATCACCACCACAATCCCGAAAAAGGCATTCGGACTGATATGTTCATTATTCAAGGTGGCACCCAAAACCAGGGCAATCACCGGCGTCATGACATTACTCAAGGACACGGTCGAGGCATTCAAACGCTTGATCAGCCAGAAATAACACAGCATGGCCACAATGGAAGACATGATCATGGTAAAGATAAAACCAATCATCGCCCGTCCGCCAGGCATAGCCGTTGGAAAATGCTGCCAGATAAACGGAATGATCAGCAGCGAACCCAATGCAGATACAATGAGTGAACCGGTCGCCTGGGACATTGGTTTGAGTGGAGCATTAATCTGTTTGACCCAGAAAATCGAGCTGATATAAGACACCATGCTAATCAGCATCAGCACCACACCAAGCGGATTGATTTTACTGTCGGCAGAATCGGCAAAGACAAAAGTCAGGCCGGAAACCGCAATCGCCATACCCAACCATTGCAGCCAGATCAGCCTTTGGGTTTTTAAAATCACATGGCCGATCAGGCCTGCAATCAGCGGTGAAAAACCGAAGATCAGTGCCATTAGCCCTGAAGTCAGATAATTGGCGGCCAGATAGATAAACAGCTGCGCACCAATTAAATTAAGGCTGCCCGCCACATAACTTTTTAAAGAAGTCGAATCAAAAGGCAGCGGGTCACGCATCAGCTTTAACAGGAACAGGGCAATGACCGACGCGCCAAAATAGCGGATGATCAGTACCCACATTGGATGAACTTCCTGCACGCTCCAGACAATTGCCAGTGGCGTAGTGGCCCAGATAAATACCAATAAAGCGTAAATACTTGCCGTCACCAGCATGGGAGATGAATTTGAATTCATAAATTGCTCAATTTGATTTTGTAGTAATGGATAAGACTGCCAACTGCTTATTTCCCATTATAGGCACTATGCCAAAGGCGACAGGGAGGTCAACCGCTGATCTGGGGTATATGGACATCTTGCGAAGTATACTGCTCAATATCAGTAAAAGATTTTTGTCACCTTGCGCCATGTATGGCTCATCCTTCAAAAGTAAGACATCCCCTACGCAAAGCCCATCCAAATCCATCCCACAAAGTGCGGGGGTGTTCATCAACGCCCAAAACAAACATAAAAAAACAGACCTATGCAAGCATAGGTCTGTCCAGAAATATCTCAATAAAACTTAAGCAACTTTGCGTAAATCAAGGCTTAAATCAAGATGTTTTTCTGCCTCAAAAGCGGTATTTTTGCTGATCATTTTTTTCAAATGACGCATTTCTTTCGCGGCATTGACCGTAATACCGGCAACGATTTGACCATCGGTCACACCGTACATGACGAATGAATTTTCTGCGCCTTTGGCTGCATCCATTTCACCGCGAATATGCCATTCAGCTGCAGCCATATCGCCCACAAACTGGAAGTTGATATTGAGCTGATCGGTCCAGAACCAGGCCGGATTTGCTTTCGGATGCTCTACACCCATCACGTGACGTGCGAAGATGCCTGCCTGAAGGTTGGCATTTTCCCAGGTTTCAACACGACGGTGTTGGCCATCTTCACGAAGCTGGGTCGCAACGTCACCTGCCGCATAAATGTCAGCATTTGAAGTCTGGCAGTTTTCATTGACCTGAATCGCAACATCCACGTCCAGACCGGCATCCACTGCAAGCTGTGCATTTGGCACAATTCCGATACCGTACACCACCGCGTCGGCACGAAGTTCTTCGCCACCTTCAAGAGTCACAACCACTTCTTCACCGTCTAACTTGCAGTCTGCAATCTTGGTTTCAAGACGTACATCCACACCATTTTGACGATGCTGCTCAAGCAGGAATTCGCTCAGGATACGTGGTGAACAACGGCCCATGACCATAGGACCCATTTCAATCACAGTCACCTGGCAGTCTTTGTAACGTGCCGATGATGCCAGCTCAAGACCGATCACACCACCACCGATCAGAATCAAACGACGGCCCGGTTGCAGCACAGGAACCAGCGCTTGAGAATCTTCAAGGTTACGCAGGGTATAAACGTGTTTGCCCAAAGCATCGAAGTTCGGTAAACGGCGCGCTGCACCACCGGTTGCAAGAAGCAACTTGTCATAAGCAACAAGGTCACCATTTTGAAGCTCAACCGTTTTCGCCTCGGCATTGATTTTCACCACGCCATTGCCACGAATGGTTTCCACACCCAAATCTGCCAGTTTTTGTTCTGACAGAATTTCGATTTTGGTTTCCTCTGGCTTTAAGATCACGTCTTTAGACAAAGGCGGACGCTCATAAGGCAGATGTGTTTCATCACCCACCAAAATGATTTTGCCTTCGTATTTGTTGGCACGGAGTTCTAAAATGGCGCTAGCACCAGCTTGACCAGCACCGACGATAACGATGGTTTCGATAGCATTTTGGCTCATGGGTTTAATCCTTATTTCAATTCTGCAGATACGATGCCGAAGCCCGCAATCCACTCACTAATATCTTCGTAGCAATGAGTTGTCATTTCATACTCACCGACTTCATGTAATGCAGCAAAAGCAGCCATCCAGGAACGGACTTCCTGACCACCACGGCCACCCTCGACACGAATTTCAGCTTCCGTCATCGCTTCAATGGCCGCAAAGTCTGCTTTCTTGAAAGTTTCAAGCAATGCACGATCCCACTCAGGGTTCAACGGCACTGCAACAGATTTATCACCTGCAGCCAATTTTTGACCCACTGCGATAATTTTTGCCTGACGGTTCTGGCGCGACTCTTCAGACGGGTTACGACCTGCAATCAGGAATTCTTCAACTTCAGGAGGAACCGAACCCATTTGCGGTGTTGGTGGATCATGTGACAGACCACCCGTACCCAGTACCAGTACACGTTCATTTTCCAGGTTCAATGACTTGATGAACTGACCTACCGCACGGCCCAAAGCCACTGTACGTTTAGTCGTTGGCATTGGTGTAGCCGCACCATTGATGAAAACCGGAATGGTTGGATAACGATCGAGCTGACAGCCACACAGGAAATGCAATGGCTGAGTCACGCCATGATCGGCTTGCATACGATATGAGTACGCAACATCCACACCTTCATCCAACACACGACGCACTAGATTAAGGGCTGTTTCTTCAGGCACATTAATGTGGTCATTGTCTTTACCGTAATCCCAGTCCCCTGCTGCTTTGGCACGAATACCCACGCAGAAGCTTGGCATCAGGTCATAGAAGAAGCCATTAAAATGGTCTGGACCAAAAGTAATGATTAACGTTGGATTATAGTCTTCAACTTCTTTGGCAAGTTTGGCAAAAGCTTCACGAACGGCTTGTTCTTTATGCTTTTCTTGCGGTGAAGCGAATTCCATTAATGGGCTGTGCGACGCACAAATAAGTTTAACGGCCATGAGAGACTCCAGAACGGAAGGTAGCCCAGAACAGGCTACCGAGTAAGTCCATTACATTTCAGACTGAATTTTATTCGTCAAAGAAACCTGCACGTGGTTGACGTAAACCACGAATACCCAGACCACATTCAGCGTTAATTAACACACCGGTCAAAGGACGGTTGTTTTGACGAGATGCCAAGAGCACGTATGAACCCGTCATGTCTTCCGGTTCAGGCAAGAAGTTCAGTGGCATACCACGTGCAATTTTCTCAGGATCACGGGCATCCAGCAGGCCAAGATTTTCCTGACCCAATGATGCCGCACCTTTGATATTCACATTCATACCTGACGGTGCAACAGCGTTCACTCGTACTTTAGGCGCAAGTTCGTAAGCCAGTTCTTTCATAATGCCGACCCCTGCATGCTTAGATGCTGTATACACGGGGCCTCCGCCTGCCGAGTACAGTGCAGAATTAGACAAAGTAAATATGATAGAACCTTCAGAAGCGATCAATGCATCCAGCGCAGCTTTAGCACCCAAGATGAGTGACTTGGTATTAATGCCCATGATTTCATCAAAGGCTTTTTCCAGTTGCTCACCCGATGTATTGACGATATCTGCATAATGATCCCAGATACCGGCATTGCCAACGAAACAGTCAAGCTTGCCGAAGCGCTCAACTGTTGCGTTTACAGCACGGACGTTGTCTTCATAGCTGGCCACATCACCTGCGATCGCAAGCACGCGGTCACCGAAATGTTCTTTCAAAGCATCAACTTTTGACTGTGAACGTTGAAGAACCGCAACTTGTGCACCTTCTTCCAGGAAACGTTCAACCAGTGCCCAGCCTAAGCCTGAACCACCACCAGTGATGAGTGCAACTTCGCCTTGTAGCCAACCCATGATTACTCTCCTGCCATTTCTACAAATAACTGACCATCTTCAACAATCACCGGGAAAGTCTGGATTGGATCAGTTGCTGGTAAACATAATGCTTGACCAGTTTTCAAACAGAAACGCGCTGAATGAAGCGGGCACTCTACAGTACCGTCATCTTCAAGATAACCTTCTGACATAGAAGCGTTACCATGTGAACAACGGTCGTTCATTGCGAAGAACTCACCGCCATTGTTGAAGACTGCAAGCGCTTCGATACCGTTTACGCCGCAATCTACTTTCAACGCTTCGCCTTCGTCTAATTCGTCAACTTGGCAAACAAAAATCTTATTCATTAGAAGAACACACTCAGGTTATGTGAGTTATAAGTCACCTGATCAAGGGTAATCTTACGGTTGAAGATCTGGAAACCTTGAGCAGTATCGACTTTGCGGATCTTGTCGTGACGCTTGCCACAGTAGATGGTGACATCTTTCTCTTTCTGTGTACGGTACAACAAGTACGTTACGTAAACGTCGTATTCACCTTCAACTTCCGTTGCCTCAACGATGATGTTAGACACCATGTGAGTGGTACGTGAAGGAGGTTCTTCAGCCCATGCCATACCTGTCTCAAGACGGGCAACACGGCGTTCCAGCAGGTCTTTGGTATCGTTAAATACCCAAGTTGTTGGTGGCTCGATCGAACGACGACGGTCACGAGTTTGAGCGTTCGGTGTGGTACGCAAGGTATAAGAAATATCTTCTGCCAATACGTCTAACCAATCGCGGAATTTCCAGTCGTCAAGCAGCTTTGCTTCACGATAGAGGAACTGACTAATTTGATGTTGAAGTTCTAAACTGATCTGACTCATTTCATAAGCTCCTTCTCGTATTCGTCAGCTGCTTTTTCCACGTCTTCCCATTTTTCATGGATCAATAAATCTGCCCAACGGCGGTACATGCCACGTGCTGCAGTTTCAGAGAAAATGTAGTTGGTAATACCCGGAATACCATCTTCACGAACTTTCTCGTTGCCTTTACCCATTTCCATGATCAAGGCATTCTTACGAGCTTTATAACCACGTAATACTTTTTGGATTTCGATCCAGTTCTCAGAGTCATCTTGCTCCAGGAAACCGGCAGGACCGAAGGCACGCGTTGCAGAACGTTCAAATGCTTCTTTCACTTCCTGAGACGCTTCAGCATCGGCAATACAGAATGCCCAAACTTCAGTTTTGTTTGGACCACGTGGGTGCCATACGCGAAGTGTTGCAGTACCGTTCAACCAAGACAATGTTGGGAACATGGTGTTGTGACCCGCAAGACGTAAAGCACGAACTTCGCCTAAACGCTCTTTCACTTCTTCGTAAGTTTCACGGAAATAGTTGGCAACTTCACCGTCAACCCAAACGTTCGCATCTGGTTTTTCTGTGAAGAAGAAACCTGAACCGTGACCACGTGAACCGTACTGGATCGCGTCTTTCGCAGTTTCCCATACAGGACGGGCTGTTTGCGCAGCACCTAATTTTTTAGATGATTCGTCATCAGGTTTTGCACCCAATACTTGAATCGCAGAGGCATGAGAGAACAATGCGTGATATTGGTCAGATGCGAACTGTTCAGCTGCAAATTTCCAGTTACACTCGATTTCCCACTTGTGTACACCACCGATAATTTCAGTACCACCCGGACGACGGTCTAATACGCCATCGAGATACCAGGCGATATCACCCATGTATTCTTCCAGATCTGGAGTGGTTTCATCCCAGCATCCGAAGACTAAGCCTTTGTAAGACTTCACACGGTTCACTTCAACCAGACCCCATTGCTCTTTGCATGCGCCATGCGGGAAAGCACGCTCTTCAAGCGGGATGTCTTTTAAAGAACCGTCAATACCGTAAGACCAGCCGTGGTATGGGCAAGTGAACGCACGGGTATTACCACAGTCTGCGAAGCTCACACGCATAGAACGGTGACGGCACTGGTTTAAAAATGCTTTGATTGAGCCGTCTTTTTGACGTGCCACAATAATTGGATCTTCACCCATGTAGGTATTGAAGAAGTCACCAGCCTTAGGAATTTGGCTTTCATGGCAAAGGAATAACCAGGTACGACCGAACACACGTTCAAGTTCTAATTCATATAGATCTGGGTCTGTATAGATTGACGGTGAGATACGTCCATTTTGTGCATCGACTAAAGCGTCGATTTCGCGCACATCAATTTTTCCACTCATGAAAAGCTCTCCTGTGACCAGTAACGGCACAAAGTAAATAGACTCAACTTTTCAGCGATAATGGATTTTTAGCCAGTTTTGGGGAAATATTTTTTTTGTTTTAATTAAGATATTTTATGAATTATTTAAAATTTAGCTTTATATATTTAAACACTAATAAAAAATGCAAGATCATTTATTTTCTAAATGGCAGAATAATCTTCACCTAATAGTTGTTTATAGATTATACTGCTACAAAAATATAGTAAGACATTTTTTGGATTACTCTTTTGGACGAGTTATATGGAATTACGACACCTACGCTATTTTATCACCGTTGCAGAAGAACTTAACTTCAGTAAGGCTGCATTAAAGCTTTATACTGCTCAGCCTTCTTTAAGCCAGCAAATTAAAGATCTGGAAGAAGATGTTGGGGTAAAACTGCTTTATCGTACCAAACGCAAGGTAGAGCTGACTGAAGAAGGTGCCGTATTTCTCGAGCAGGCCCGCTTAACCCTGGCACAGGCAGATAAAGCTATTGCCATGGCACGCCAGGTTTCCCAAGCCAAACAGCAAATGCTGCGTATTGGCTTTGTTCCGGTGGCGGAAATGAAAATTTTCCCTTATGTGCTGCCGAACTTGCGCGTGCAAAACCCTGATTTAAAAATTGATTTGCTCAGCTTAAACAATAATGAACAAATGAAGTTGCTGAAAAAAGGGGAACTGGATATCACCTTTACCCGACACAACTTTAACAGTGATGAAATTGAAAGTTTATTCGTGCTACGCGAGCCGCTGATCTTTATTTTACCGAAAGATCACCCTTTGGCTAAGTATGAACGCATTCCTGTTAAAGAATTGAATGGTATAGATTTTATTATTCCTGCTGCTGAGCAGTCCTTAACGTTGCATAATGCCATTATGGATTTTGCCCATGCCAATGGGATTGAATTCAATATTGTGCAAAAAGCCGATAACATCCTGTTTAACATCAACTCTGTAGGGATAGGTTTGGGCTGCACCATTCTGCCGGGCTATGTTGCGCCACTGACCATGGAAAATACCGTGATTCGCCCCTTGGATGTGGAACTGCCTTACCTCGACCTGTATGTGAGTTACCATAAAAACAGCAGCTCTGTCGCAGTGAAGAAATTTATTGAATTGCTGACCCATGTGTTTTATCTAAACATTAACCGCAATTAAAAAAACTTTTGCACTGAATTAAAGCCACCATTATTTTGCTAATAAATAATGGTGGCTATTTTTATTACAATTTGTGTATTTTTAGACCGAACTAGACTTAAGTCTTACGTTTTTTTCTTATCGGCAATGCTGAATTGATAGGGAATAACGTACAACTTGTTTCCTTCATTCCTTATAAATGAAATTTCATCATCGCAAATTACAACTTAAGTCTAATAAATTCCCCACGACTTTTTTAAAATGTTAAAAAACAACAATAACAATAAAGGGCAGATCATTATGCATCCGCTACGCCGTATAAAAACCGGGATCCAGCACCATCTTTATTTCTTTCTGACCTTTCCCTTTATTGCAGTGCTGTATGCTGCTTTTCAGTTGATGACCTCATGGGGCTGGTCAACCTGCCTGTTAATGAGCTGGAATATTGTCATTTATGCTTATTTATTTTTTACCCTGAAAAAACTCTGGCACATTGACCATGCACATATCCTGCAACGTGCCAAGGAACAGGATGCCAGTAAATGGCTGATTCTTTTTCTGGTCCTGCTGACCTTAATCATCTGCTTCATCGCGCTAATTATTGAAGTGAATAATTTGCCGAGCAACACGCTCATTCAAACCGCTCATATCGTTTTATCCATGGTGACCATTACCTCTGCCTGGTTCCTGATGCATACCATTTTTGCGATTCATTATGCGCATGACTTTTATCTGGCACTCGACAGGAATAATGAAGGCGGGCTGGATTTTCCCAAAACCCCCAAGCCCACTTATCCCGACTTTTTATATTTTAGTTACATCGTCGGGACTTCCGCACAAACGGCGGATGTTTCCATTACCCACTCTTCAATGCGGGTGCTAAACACCCTGCACCTGCTACTGGCCTACGGATTTAATACCACCATTCTGGCCATCACTATCAATGTGGCAGCGAACTTTATCAGTCCTTGAGCAGCAACAAAAAAGGATGACCGAAGTCACCCTTTTGATTTGCTAGACAGCGAAATTAAACGCCGCGAGCAGTCAAATAGTTTTTAATTACTGTATTGAACTCTTCAGCTTTTTCTACTTGAGACCAGTGGCCACATTGGCTGAAAATGTGTGCATCAGCATTTGGTACAATGTTCAGGATATCCCAGCTACGAGAAACTGGAATTACCACGTCTTGAGTACCATGAATCAACAATACAGGCACAGTGATGTCTTTCATTTTTTCGAAGTCTAACGGGAATTCGAAACGGTCACGGTCACGTGCGCCCACGACGTCCATCAAACGGTTCGATGCATAGTCATTTGCAGCAGAAGCAAAACGTACTTTTACCAGCTCGTCTGTGATCAGGTCTTTGTTTACCACGAACATCGACAATGTTTTCTTGATGCCTTCTTCAGTCAATACCGGGTTGGCATGTGCTTTCAGCGCAGCAGTCTGTTTTGCACCGCCTGTACCCATAGATACGATACCAAGTACACGTTCAGGGTAGTCTAAAGCCAACTGGAATGCCAACCAGCCACCGAGCGAGTTACCGACCAACCAGGTTTTTTCAATGCCCAGTGCATCTAAAGTACGCACCGCATGGTCCACCCAAGCACGGATACCGTAAGCTGTACCTGGCGCTACTACAGTTTGACCATAACCAATAGTGTCGATAGCGATACAACGCGCCTGTTCACCAATTTGTGGCAAGTTTAACCACCAGTTTGCCGCGGCAGATACACCAGTACCTGAACCGTGCAAGAACAGGATAGGTGTACCCTCACCCACTTCGTGATAGTGAGTCAACTCACCTTCTGCAGTTTCAATCCATTTGTCTTCTAAGCCAAAGAATGGATCTGTTGTATATTCAGGGATTTGAACAGTGCTCATACATACTCCTCGTACAGTCTTTAGCTTGCGTTTCCATCTTGATTCAGAATTTAACGTCAAGTTGACTCGGTGAAATTTACTTTTTTACCGCCTTATATTACCTGTTCAAAGCGGTCAAACTGATACAAATTTACGATCAAATACTATAAAAAAACGATAATTTAACTATTTGTTTTTAAAGAATTTATTAAAGACAAAACCCTTATTTTTATTAAGGCATTTAATAAAAAAATAGCTTTCTACACAGCAAAAAAAAGCGACTGATTTAAAGCCGCTTTTTTTATGACACCGCTTAATTAGAACTTATAAGTATAAGTTGTTGCTACACGGTGTTCTTGAAGGTCGTTACCGAAGTTATAGTTGGTATCGATGAACATGTAGTTGAAGCCTAAGCCTTTTAACTTACCTTCAGGTACAACATAGTTTACGATCACGTTATTTTCGTTTTCTTTGCCTTCCTTCTTACCTGCACCTAGATCAATATTGTCACCACGGAAGTGACGTACTGTCGCAGTTAGACCAGGAACACCTGCTTCAGCAAAATTATAGGTATAACCTAAACTCCATGAACGCTCATCTTTACGAATGAAACTTGCAACAGACCAGTTGTCTAGGAATGGTTGTGGTACCCAACCGCCCAATGTAGGGAACAGTGCGACATCACCAAAGTCACCAAACATTTGTTGATAACCCAACTGAACAGTGTGCATACCGTGATTTACTTTAGCACCTGCAGAAACGGCTTGGCTGTCAATCTTGCCATATAGTTTGTCGCCAGACTCACTATTGTCAAAATAGCGAACATGGGTATCTAGTTTGGTTTTTTCAGCCAAAGTTGTTTTGTAGTTCGCAGCAACATAATGCTGTTGATAGATGTTGGTGACATCTGCATACCAGTAGCTACCACCCAATTTTGGTGTAAATTGATGATCTACGCCAACAATGTACATGCCATCATCAGTAGACTTATTCGCCGCTTTTGCTTTAGCAAAATCATTTTGTGGGAACAAGGTCAAATCTTGATATTGATTGTCATAACGTGCATTGATGCCATCAATATAAGCCAAGGTCAGCTTCGTATTTTTAAGCTCTTTAGATTCCAACCAAGCACCGCTATAAGTGGTTAATAATTGGCGCGATGGATCAAAGAACACCACAGGTGACATTGGCTGTAAGTCACCTACTTTTAATTCAGTTTCAGAAACTTTAACTTTTAAAGTTGCACCTAACTTAGCATTATCACGTTCAGTTTTCTTCTCATTTTCATTGTATGGCATATGAATGTCATTCACATTACCACGTGATTTTAGACCAATCGCATATTGTGCCAATAGATCAGCACCGACTTGAATGCCTGCACCAATATCGTGATAACCCGACTTGGCATCTAAAGTGACTGCTTGAGTCCAGTTGCCATAACCTGGGTTATAAACTCCAGCTGTATCATGGTTATATTCACGGTCTAAATAAAAGTTTTTAAATTTTAATTGGACATTACTGTCGTCAACAAAATCTGCATTCGATGCAGTTGTTCCTAAAGTTGCTGTCGCAGCAAGCATTGCTATCCATAAGTTTTGACGACGCATGGCTGAATTCCCTAGTAATCAAATTAAGCTATGACGCCATCATGCTAAACAATCACAAAAAACGAAATCCGACCAGAGTATTAAGATTTATTGCCTTTATGGCTATTTCTGCTTTTTTTTATTTTAGTGATTCAAATCACGTTAAGAACTTTAAACAATAAGTCATTTTATCTTCCTTTCATTTCATTATTGTTAAACCTTTGTTTCAAGGTTTATTTTCAAAGAATTCAGGCTTTTTGACCGCAAAAAAAAACTGATTAATCGCTTTTAAGTTTAACCCAGTCAAAAATTCACTTAAGCAATTGATTATATTAATATATTACAACTATTTCATGATATTTTTTATCTATAAAGCCAAGTGTCAAATCAAGGTCCAGCCATAAAAAAAGCGCCCTTTCGGACGCTCTTTTTCGCTGTGACTTAAAATAAATTAAGCATTGGCTTCTTTTGCTTTAGACATGGTCAATGCCAAGTCTTCAATCATGTCTTCCTGACCGCCGACTGTACCACGACGACCAAGTTCCATCAGGATTTCACGTGCAGACACGCCATATTTCGCTTCGGCACGTTTAGCAAATAACAGGAATGATGAGTAAACACCAGCATAACCTAAAGTTGCTGCATCACGGTCGGCACGAATCTGATGGGTCATCATTGGAATGATCAGATCTTCCGCAACGTCTTGCACCTTAAACAGGTCTACACCGGTTTCCATCTGCATACGGTTGGCAACCGCAACAAACAGTTCAAGCGGTGTATTACCCGCACCCGCGCCCAGACCAGCAGAGGCCAAATCGACACGTTTTGCACCCGCTTCAACCGCTGCAACCGAGTTTGCTACACCCATGCCCAGGTTATGGTGACCATGGAAACCGATTTCGATGTCTGAACCCAGGTTGGCACGTAAAATACCCACGCGATCCGTTACATCTTTAGGCAACATATAGCCTGCAGAGTCAGTCACATAGATACAGTTTGCACCGTAAGACACCATTTTTTGTGCTTCTTCAAGCAGTTTTTCTGGAGAAGCCATGTGCGCCATCATCAAGAAGCCCACAGTGTCCATACCGAGTTTACGCGCAGCAGTAATGTGCTGTTCAGAAACGTCAGCTTCAGTTGAATGCGTTGCAACACGAATAGTTGCAACACCAACATCATGCGCCATTTTCAAATGGTCAACGGTACCAATACCTGGCAGTAAAAGTGCAGACACTTTAGCCTGTTTCAGGTTTGGAATCACCGCCTTCAAATATTCTTCATCGGTTGCCGCAGCAAAACCGTAGTTCACAGAGTTACCGCCTAAGCCGTCACCGTGAGTCACTTCAATTAAAGGTACACCTGCATCATCCAGAGCCGTTGCAATCGCAACCATTTGCTCAGGTGTAGTTTGATGGCGCATTGGGTGCATGCCATCACGTAAAGTCATATCATTAATAATAATCTTAGACATGAAGATGCTCCTTATGCTTCAACTGCGCTTAAAACACGTTCTGCAAACATTTCTGCGGTACGCGCAGCTGCTGCAGTCATAATGTCGAGGTTACCGGCATATTTAGGCAGGTAATCGCCCAGACCTTCAACTTCCAGGAAGATAGATACACGGTTACCGTCAAATACAGGACCGTTCACCAGTTTGTAACCTGGTACATATTTTTGAACTTCCTTGATCATCGCATGCACAGATTCTGTGATTGCAGCCTGATCTGGCTCACCTTCAACCAGGCAGTGAACCGTGTCACGCATCATCAGTGGTGGCTCAGCCGGGTTAATGATGATGATCGCTTTACCCGCTTTAGCACCACCGACTTTTTCAATCGCACCTGCTGTGGTACGGGTGAATTCGTCAATGTTTTTACGTGTACCCGGACCTACAGATTTAGTCGATACAGTAGCAATGATTTCACCATATTCAACCGGTTGAACACGTGAAATTGCTGCAACCATAGGAATCGTTGCCTGACCACCACAAGTTACCATGTTTACGTTTGGTACTTCGCCCGCGTCTAACAAAGCTTCCAGGTTTACTGGTGGTACACAGAATGGACCGATCGCAGCAGGCGTCAAGTCAATCATCAACACGCCAAGTTCATTCAACTTGCGGCTGTTTTCAGCGTGAACGTAGGCAGAAGTTGCATCGAATGCAATTTTGATGTCGTCTTCCAGAACGTGAGGAAGTAAACCGTCTACACCGTCAGCAGTGGTTTTTAAACCCATTTTCGCAGCACGTGCCAAACCTTCAGAAGTAGGGTCAATACCCACCATCCATACTGGCTCTAAAAATTCGCTGCGTTGTAATTTATACAGCAAGTCAGTACCAATGTTACCTGGACCGATCAATGCACATTTAATCTTTTTCATGAACAATTTCTCTTAAAAAACGCTCTTAAAATCTGGACTTATTCAGCAGCGAATGCAGCAGTTACAGAACCAAAACCTTCAATTTCAACCACGAATTCATCACCCGGGTTAGCGACAACCATAGGACCTAATGCACCCGTCAGGATGATGTCGCCTGCAAGTAAAGGACGGCCACGGCGTACCATTTCATCTGCCAGCCAAACCGCTGCGTTTAACGGGTTAGCCAGACATGCTTTACCCACACCTTGAGACACGATTTCTTCGCCGCGTTTCATGATCATTTTGCAGTTAACGAGGTCTAAATTTTCCAGTTTCACAGGACGTGAACCAAGAACATAAGCCGCAGAAGATGCGTTATCTGCCACAGTATCAATTAAACTGATTTTCCAGTTTTCGATACGGCTATCCACAACTTCTACAGCTGGCAGTGCATATTCAGTTGCACTGATAATGTCTGCATAAGTGTGTTTTTCTTGGGTTAAATCTTTGTTGATGATTAACGCGATTTCTGCTTCAACTTTAGGTTGAATCAACAGGCCGGCTGGAATCGCTTCGCCATCGCCATAAGCCATGTCAGCAAACAACATACCGAAGTCCGGCTGGTCTACACCCAGCTGTGCTTGCACAACTTTAGAGGTTAAACCGATTTTACGACCGGTTAAACGGCGGCCTTCAGCCTCTGCACGTTTGGTATTTACTTCCTGAACTGCGTATGCGATATCCACATCAGCACTTTCACCGCCAAGTTGCGGGCGAATCGGTGCAATCGCAGTTTTTGATAATTCAGCGTCACGTAATGCTTGCGCAACTGATTCAACAACAGCAGAATTCGACATCAATGTTTCCTTAAACTGCAAAAATTGGACTTATACCGTTATCGATGGAAATGCGATGAACAACGAGAAAAAAAATCTGTGAACTGATCAAAGCCATCAGCAAATGGGTGCTGCCCATCTTGGCAAACGCGTATATGTATAAACGGTTTTAGAATCGGAAAATTGCGCTTTTTATGCCAATACTTATTTTATTTATGACAATAGCTAATTCCTATAAATTGACTTGGTTTTATTTTAAAAAAACAGTCATATGAACTAAATATAAAAACCGCTTTCTCATCCAAGCTTCGGCTCAGATTGCCAGATTTCTAAAAGAGCCATCCATCTACGACTAAAAGACTAGATACTTTGCCCATTTTTAATACAGCTCATTTATTCGAGCGGGCAGATATAAATAAAATTTATTAAAGATTAATATTTTAAATTCTAGTGATTGATCAGCATCAGCTTTAGTTTATTTACTGCCAAAAACTTTTTTACACTGCCTTTTTCTATTCCCTCACGACCCATTTGAATATCAAGATAAACCTGTCCACCTGGCAACGGAACATCATGAGCCTTCATTTTTTAAGGGACTATTCGCATTAGATGAAATGAAATAAGAATAAAAAGGAGAATCTAAATCCTCCTTTTAACCGATTACACTGAGCTCAAACCGCCTGTTTTAAATTCACCTGGTTTAATAAAAGCTGATGCAAATCTGCGACATCCTCTGCAATGGCCAGCGGATGATAGCGGGCAAGGACTTCAGGCGTATGCACGCCATAACTTACTCCTATACGCGGCATGGCAATATTTTGTGCCATTTCCAGATCATAGGAAGTATCACCAACCATAATCGCATGTTCAGCCTGGACACCCGTTTGGGTCAAAATTTCTTCCAGCATTAAAGGATGGGGTTTAGATCGGGTTTCACTGGCCGCACGTGTCGCGGCAAACAGCTCCATGCTTTGTGTCTGCTTCAAGACACGATCCAGACCTTTACGGCTTTTGCCTGTAGCGACTGCCAGTTTTACATCCGCTTGAGCCAATGCTTCCAGCATGTCGGCAACACCAGCAAACCATTGATCACCCGTTGAGTTGGCAACGTAGTGCTCTGAATAAGACTGTAAAATATCGGCATGCAATTCAGGCACTGCCGGAAATAAACGCTGTGCGACTTCCGGTAAACCTAACCCGATAATACTTTTGGCATCTTCATCGGTTAAGGGTTGCTGGAATTGTTGTGCTGCGAACTGCAAACTCGCCACGATTTGACCGACCGAATCAAATAAAGTGCCATCCCAATCGAAAATGACCAGTTTTACAGGTGTGTTCATAAATGCTTTCCTAGTATTTGATTCAGTATTTAATTGTTCACCTTTCCCTAGCCCTCTCCTACAAGGAGAGGGAAACCCTTTTGCTTAGTCATTCATTTTTTACTAAATCAAAATACTGACTACACGAAGTCTGAGTTAATGACAGAATATTTTACGTGATGTCCCCTCTCCTTTTTAAAGGAGAGGGTTAGGGAGAGGTCATCCCTCTTAGCTTCTTTTTTCTAAAGAACTGAAATTCTGTAGTGGTTTAATAAAGGAGGGTTAAGATGGATTTTTATCAATCCTTCTTCTGTGCTCTAAGTTGCGCCACCAGACTCTGCATATCTTCCGGCAATGGCGCTTCAATCACGGGATAGCCCGGAATTTCCAGACGCATGGCATGCAGGCACAGACGACGTGGATTTGGACCTTTGTATTCCGTTTGATGACCGTATTTATCATCACCAATTAAAGGATGACCAATACTTAAGCCATGCACACGAATCTGATGGGTACGGCCAGACAGCGGTGAAGCATACACCAATGTGCCATGCATGAAACGCTCAGCCACATTCCATTGGGTTTTACTGTCCTTGCCTTCTTTAGACACACGAACCCGGCGTTCGCCATTGGCCAGTTCATAACGGTGCAAAGGTGCATCAATCAGCTGTTGATCCAGGCTCACCTGCCCTTTAACAATCGCGGCATAGGTTTTTTTGATTTTGTGTTCACGCAGCATATCCTGCAGTGTTTTTAAAGTGCTGCGCTTTTTACTGATCATCACCAGACCGGACGTGTCGCGGTCAATACGGTGAATCAGCTCCAGATATTTTTTGCCGGTAGCCGCACGCAAGCCTTCAATCAGCCCATAAGCCACACCGCTACCGCCATGCACCGCAATTCCTGAAGGCTTGTTCACCACCATCAGCCCTTCATCTTCATACACCACACGGCTGAGCAGGCTTTGTGCCACCTTGTCTGAGACCGGTGCCGCCGTTT
This sequence comes from Acinetobacter sp. G11, assembly GCF_049808495.1. Taxonomy (NCBI): domain Bacteria; kingdom Pseudomonadati; phylum Pseudomonadota; class Gammaproteobacteria; order Moraxellales; family Moraxellaceae; genus Acinetobacter; species Acinetobacter sp. G11. The sequence goes on along the minus strand of NZ_JBNCAT010000003.1, from coordinate 109,714 downwards.
CATCTTTCGCTTCAAAACGAATCGGTGCAACGCGAATCTGGTCGCCAATATTCAGTTTGGTTTCTGCCTTGATGCGCTTTTTATTGACCCGCACCTGTCCTTCACGGATTAAACGATAAATCCGACTTTTAGGCACACCTTTCAGTCTGGAAAATAAAAAATTGTCGATGCGTTGACCCAATTGATGTTCGTCCACTTCAAACCAGGTGACACTTTGCCATTCTTGCGTAGAATTCATACAGTTACGATGACCCAAAAAATACTAAAATTGATTAAAAACTGATCACTTAGGCTATGCTTTACACAAGAAAGATAAGCTTAGCCCATAGGCAGATGATGCAAGGTTTGATATAGTCAGCGCACGGATACCGCCGTTAGTGTGAAAAAATTTAATTACTTCAATCTTTTTTTGAAGCTCAATATTAAATTTCACCATTCACATTAAATACGGAAAGGTCCCTAAAGAATATGCCGACGCCGAAGGCTTATTATATCGGCAAAAAAGCAAACTGTTGCGTTTAATTGTACTTCGTACATAAATCAGTTTGCCCTAAAAAATATGTCGCCAACCTAGTTGGTTTTTAAACGTAAACTGATACACATCAGATTAGTCGCACCCTGAAGTCGCATTCAGGCTACAACGTTGATGCATTGGATCTGCACATAAAGCAAAGATACGATGATAATTCCGTATCAAGACGCCCGATCATGAATTAATGAAGGGACGATCTTCAAGCTACGTGACAGTGAAAGTTACTCACATCCAATGCACCGTTTGTCCGCCAGTGAATCGTCCAGGTGACTTTAATCGTTTATAAGATTGAAGCCGTATTGCCATCTTCAATACGTGAATCAAAAACCGAAGCCCAAAAAAAGGCCGGTAAAAAAGCTCAGACCACAATTGCGTCATTTTGAGATCTGGGTGTTGATCCGTAATGTATGATGTTCGCTACGTGTATAGCGATGTCCTGCTGTGTATCACTATTAGGTGTTACACCCATGAAACGTATGTTGATTAATGCAACACATGCCGAAGAGATTCGCGTTGCACTTGTCACTGGTCAGCGTCTTTACGATTTCGATCTAGAAAATCGTACCCGTGAACAAAAAAAATCCAATATCTATAAAGGTCACGTGACTCGCGTTGAACCTTCTTTAGAAGCTGTTTTTGTAGAGTATGGTGCAGGCCGTCAAGGCTTCCTGTCCATGCGTGAAATCGCAAACTCGTATTACAAGGCAGATCCTCGCCAAACTTCAAATATCCGTGAATTGATCACTGAAGGTACCGAACTTTTAGTACAGGTGGAAAAAGAAGAGCGTGGCAATAAAGGTGCTGCCCTTTCTACCTTCATTTCGCTTGCCGGCCGTTATTTGGTGCTTATGCCAAACAACCCGAAAGGTGGCGGTATCAGCCGTCAGATTTCCGGTTCAGTGCGTGAAGAACTGAAAGAAATGTTGGCTTCACTGAATATTCCGCGTGGCATGAGCGTGATTGTGCGTACCGCAGGTATTGGCCGCTCGCAAGAAGAACTGCAACTTGATTTACAGCACTTGATGGATCTTTGGGCGCAAATCCAGAATACGGCAAGTTCAGGTCCGTCCCCAATGCTGGTCCATCAAGAAGCCGGTGTAGTGACTCGCGCAATTCGTGACTATTTACGTGATGATGTTGCAGAAATCCTGATTGACTCGGAACAAGCCTATAACGAAGCCTATAACTTCGTGAAAGCAGTCATGCCACGTCAAATCGACAAGTTAAAAACCTATACTTTAAATGAGCCTTTATTTGCTCACTTCGGTATTGAAAGCCAGATTCAAACGGCTTATGAACGTGAAGTAAAACTTCCTTCTGGCGGTTCAATCGTGATTGACCAGACTGAAGCTTTGGTTTCAATCGACATTAACTCGGCTAAATCGACCCGTGGTCATGACGTTGAAGACACTGCTTTAAACACCAACCTGGAAGCAGCAGAAGAAATCGCACGTCAACTGCGTTTACGCGATATCGGTGGCCTGGTGGTGATCGATTTTATCGACATGACCAAAGACCGCAACCAGCGCATGGTGGAAGCCAAACTGCGTGAAGCCACCCAAAGCGACCGTGCCCGCATCCAGTTTGGTCAATTGTCCCGTTTTGGCTTGATGGAAATGAGCCGTCAACGCTTGCGTCCATCGCTGGAAGAAGCAACAGGTTACGTTTGCCCACGCTGTCATGGTACCGGTATGGTACGTGACTTGCGCTCTTTATCACTTTCAATCATGCGTAAAGTGGAAGAAATTGCACTGCGTGAACGTCACGGTGAAGTTCAGGTTGAAGTTCCGGTTGAAATTGCAGCATTCTTATTGAATGAAAAGCGTCACAGCCTGGTTTACTTAGAACAAACGTCAAATGTCCGTGTAACCGTATTGCCTCACCCGCACCTGGAAACACCACATTACGAAATTTCGTATAACCCTGAAGGTTTTGCCCCAACCAGCTATGAACGTACCGAAGCCACCCGTTCAAGTGAAAAAGAGTTAGGTTATGAAGCGTCTGAATGGCATTTAGGTGAAGAGCAACCAGCCCAGCAAGCTGCTCCACAAGCTTCAAGCCAGCCAGAGCGCAACAACAAGAAAAAACAGCAGCAACATGCTGTTCAACCACAAACTCAAGCCGCTGCCCCTGCTGCACCGTCGACCAGTCCATGTGCCTGGTTAGAAAACCTGTTTGTACAAAAACAGGCCGCAACTGTAGATCAGGCGCGTACTGCAAACAACGCTGCTGCGGCTATTGAACAAATGGTCAATGCTGGCGCCGTAAGCCGTGGTCAATTCGGTCAGGTGGTAACAGCTGCTGCACCTGCACCTGCTGCGACAACAAGCAGTAATGCTTACTTAACGCCAAATGCTCCTGCAAGCAACAAGCAGGAACCTCGTGAAGTTGCAGATAAATATTCTGACAAAGAAGAAAAATCGCAGCGTCACAATAAAAAGCGTAACAAGCCTAAAGAGCAACGCGAACAAGTTCAGCATGACAATCAGCAAAATCAGGTGCATGAAGAAATTGTTCAGGTTCCCCGTCATGAGCAACGCCAAGAACAGCGCCAGGATTCACGTGAAAACAAGCGCCCTTCTCGTCGTCAACAGGCTGATCAGCAAACCGAACAAAATGCTGTGCCACGCCGTGACCGTCGCAACCAGCAACGTCCGGAACGCCCAAATCGCCACCGCGATCAAAGCGTATTGAACGAACAGGCAGCGCAATCAGCTGCACCGGCTGCACCGGCTGCAATTGTGAATGAACAGCAACCTAAAGTCGAAGTGATTGATACACCTCGTCAGGAAGTTCTTGCAACTGCATTGGTGGTTAATGTCGATCAGGCGAAAAGTGAAATTGTTGCGTTAGATTCAGCACCTGCTGTGATTGAAGCATCTATTCCTCCAGCAACTCCGGTAGCAGCTGAAGCGCAAGCGCCAGTCATCGAGAAGCCAGTGGTCGCGAAGGAAGAAAAACCTGCTGCAACTGAAACTCATGAGCCACACAAGCCACGTTCTGCAGACAAGCGTGCCAGCAACGACCCTCGTATGCGTCGTCGCCAAAAACGTGAAGCTCAGGCAAAACAGGCTCAGGCACCGAAGTTAAGCCCTTCTCAGGTTCCAACTTTGGGTCAATACACCGTGATCAGTCTCATTCGCCATGTTTATGGTGAAGATTGTTCCGTGCTGATTGAACAGTTCGGTTTAATTCCAACATTCAACCGTGCCTTGGTTAAATTTACCGAGCAGTATGCTGCAACGCTTTCTGTTCAGGCAACCGAAGCTGAAATACCAGCACAACCGGTAACACGTGATGTAGCAGTCACCAAAGCCGCCCCTGAAGCAGAACCTGCACCCGTGCTTGACTTGACGCCGCCAAAACCGGTGTCGGACAAACGCGTGGCAAATGATCCACGTGAACGTCGCCGTTTGGCAAAACAGGCTGCAGAACAGGCTTTAGAGCAAGCAAAGCAGGCGCATAACCAACCTGAAACTGCTCCGGCCGAAACTGTTGCTGTAACAGAAGCAGAAACGCCGACAGCCGAAGTGGCCGAAGCCGAAGTAACTCAAGCAGTCGTTGAACCAGTAGCAACTGAAGCAGTGGCTGAACCTGTTGCAGAAACGGTAGCAGCGCCAGTGGAAACTGAACAGGCCGCAGAACCGGTACAAGCTGAATTGGCGGTAGAAGCTGTTCAGCAGGATGTACAAACTCCGGCCGAGGCTACAGCAGAAGCTGAAAAAACCGAAGGTGAAGAAACGGATAAACCTGTCCGTCCTCGTCGTCCTCGCGGCCGTCCACCAAAGAAAGCAACCTCTGCAAATGAGTCATAATTTGTTCTAAAATTAGCTCTCGTGCAATGAAATAAAAAAACCTAGTCATTCCGGTGACTGGGTTTTTTTTGATACTTTTGTCAGATTAGGTTGATTGCACTAGACTGAAACGATTAAAAGACAAGTGTACAAATCATAGCAAGCATATTGCGAACAAATAGACTGTATTGGATTACGAAAAATAATAGGATTCATATGAACCACACTACACCGAGCGATCTTATCGGTATTGCGGATGTTGCAGCCAAAATACCTAAATTTATCAGCAAAGTCCCTCATTTATTGAGTGGTCTCAAACAGGCCTATTTGCGTACATCCAATACTCCAGCAGGCTTGGGAATTGCCTTTGAAAAAGCGGTAAGACACAATCCGCACGGCACGGCTTTATTATTTGAAGATCAGAAATTCAGTTACGAAGCACTGAATGAATGGGCCAACCAGATTGGACACTTTTATTTATCGCTCGGTGCCCAAAAAGGCGACGTGATTGCGGTGATGGTAGAAAACCGTCCAGAGCTGATTGCTACCGTTATCGCCCTGGCAAAAATTGGCGTTACCTCTGCTTTGGTCAATACCTCACAAAGTGGCAAGGCCCTGACCCATAGCATTAATCTGGTCAAGCCAATTGCCGTGATTACCGGTGAAGAATGCCGTGCAGCTGTAGAAGAGGTTCGCCAGGATCTGGAACTGGCAGCAGACCGTTTTCACTGGTTCGCCGATCAGGCCACGCAGGTGGATGCCGGCACAGCACCGCAAGGCTGGATCAACCTTGCAGAAAAAGCGGATCAATTTCCGAAATTCAATACCCCGACCACACACACCATTCAAGGTAAAGATGGTCTATTCTACATCTACACCTCAGGCACGACCGGCCTGCCTAAAGCGGTCATTTTCACCCATAGTCGCTGGACTTTGGCTTATGGCACCTATGGTCACGTGCTGGATTTAAAACCTGATGATGTCATGTATTGCACCCTGCCGCTGTATCATGCCACCGGCATTGTGGTGTGCTGGTGTGGCGTGATTGCAAGCAGTGCAACTTTTGCATTGCGCCGCAAATACTCGACCTCTGCTTTCTGGAAAGATGTCAAAAAATTTGATGCTTCAGCCATTGGTTATGTCGGTGAACTCTGCCGCTATTTAATGGATGCTCCCCCGTCTGAACTGGAAAAAGGTCACCGTGTCACTAAAATGATCGGCAACGGCATGCGCCCGAATATCTGGGACAAATTCAAGGAACGCTTCGGGATTGAAGAGGTACTTGAGCTGTATGCATCCAGTGAAGGCAATGTGGGTTTTAGTAACGTGTTTAACTTTGACAACACGGTCGGCTTCTCTCCAACCCCTTATGCGATTATTGAATTTGATAAAGAAAGCAATCAGCCGGTGAGAGATGCCAAAGGCTGGTGTAAAAAAGTCAAAAAAGGTGAAGTCGGCTTACTGGTGGGCAAAATTACCCGCCGTTCACCTTTTGACGGCTATACCGATCCGGAAAAAAACAAATCCGTGATTATGAAAGATGTTTTTAAACATGGAGATGCATTCTTTAATACCGGTGATCTGGTACGCGATATCGGTTTCCGTCATGCCCAGTTTGTAGACCGTCTGGGCGACACTTTCCGCTGGAAAGGCGAAAATGTGTCTACCACAGAAGTTGAAAATGTGGTCAGTGAATATGAAAAAATTGCTGAAGCCGTGGTTTACGGGGTGGAAATCCCCCATACCAATGGACGTGCCGGCATGGCAGCCATTACCCTGAATGAAGGTGTAGAATTAACCGCCCAAGACTTGAAGCAGATGGCAAGCGAGTTTAAAAAATGTTTGCCGGCTTATGCAGTTCCGGTATTTTTACGTGTTCAGGCACAAGTCGAAACCACAGGCACATTTAAATATCAAAAGAACAAACTGAAAGAGCAGGCTTTTGATCCCGACAAGACCGATGAGCGTTTGCTGGTACTCCTGCCAAATGCAACAGAATATTGTGATTTAACTGCGGAGATATTCAACAATATTCAAGCCTATCAATACCGTTTTTAATTGCAGAGCCGTTGTTTTTTTACGAGATTAAGCAAATTTGTTGTATTTATAATCAAACATCAACAAGTTTGCTAATTTTTACTTGCGCTCGTTTGATAACTTGCTACAATACGCTCCATCAAAACAAAGTGGTGTTTAGAAAGCTTTTATTTTCTTGCACTGCACATTCAGACAAGCGCTGAATGTTGGTTCAGGGTCGTTAGCTCAGCTGGTAGAGCAGCGGACTTTTAATCCGTTGGTCCCGCGTTCGAATCGCGGACGACCCACCACTTATTTTGATTGATCTAGAGATGGGTCGTTAGCTCAGCTGGTAGAGCAGCGGACTTTTAATCCGTTGGTCCCGCGTTCGAATCGCGGACGACCCACCATCTTTTTGAAGGCTTCTGACACGAAGCTTTTTTAGCTTTTAAAGCACTCTTTCTGAATGGGTCGTTAGCTCAGCTGGTAGAGCAGCGGACTTTTAATCCGTTGGTCCCGCGTTCGAATCGCGGACGACCCACCATTCTTTCTTAGGGCTTCTTTCTGTACTACACTTTCCGTACTACAATAGAAACGAAACCTGCAATATTCCGACCAAGACAAACCACACCGTTTCGGTTGATTCGCCATTCTCGAAATTTTGCTACACCGATGCTGCAAAACACAATGCTTGAATGCATTCTTAAAAAATCTTCGATTTTTTCTTGCCTCGGGTGAACCCTTAAAGTGATGCTTTAGGTTCACTAATCCTTACTCAGGGTTGTTAGCTCAGTTGGTAGAGCAGTAGACTCTTAATCTATTGGTCGAGGGTTCGAGCCCCTCACAACCCACCAGATTTCTTTATTATTCATCTTATTTCTACACGTCAATATAAAAAAAATACTGCACTTTTAAAAAATTTTTTATCCGTCTGGCTCAATCAAACCAGCGCCTCAACTTTAACTGGCTTTCTCCTTAAGCAAACGGTAAGCCTGTTGTGGAAAAGGATTGCCTTCGGCAAAATATTGCTCGTTTAAGGCGGATGCATGGGCAATCTTGTCCAGATCCATGACCAGATTTTGATCTTTATCAATATTATAAAAAAATTCTACGCCATTTGAGCGATACAAAATCACCTGATGATTTTGCACATCATATGACCAGCGATCTTGACGGTGATAGGGGTTTGAAGCGAAGCTGATTTGCCCTGAATGGATCAGGTTGCGATGGGCAATCCCATCCTCCAGCAAATTAATCACATAATCTGCTGTACCCTCTTTACATCTGACAAAAGGATCATCACAACTGATCGTAGCTTGATAGCGGCCAATATAGGGCTGGGCACTTTTTGGCAGGGTATTTTTAAGCCCTGGCTCGGTTTCCCCTACCGGAACAGTCGCCCGCCCCGCAACATCGGTCAGGCTTTTAGCCTGCTCACCACTCTGAGCTGACGTTTCTTTTTTGATTTGCTGTGCAACAGAATCTTCCAAGGGTTTATTACAACCCATTAAAGCTGCACATATTACTACCAAGAAACAGCCATAATAATCCGTTTTTTGAAACACCTTTTCCCTCCTGGGCGTTAAATGCTCTTTGGCTGTCCCTAGCCATATTTGCCAATACAGAAAATAAGCTACAACGAAATGATATTTATTTTACACTCATACATTAAAGCTTATTTAATTGATTTTTATTGATATAAATCAACTTATTTAACCGAAGACCATTTTAAATCACGACATCGCAATACGCACTTACATTTACATAACTTAACTATTTTTTATGGCGTGTCCCTTTAAAAAGAATCATTCATCTCCATTTTTTATTTATAAGCGAGTTGTTTTAACTGCTTTGCTATTTTCTATTAAGGAGACCTAGATGGCCAATGTTGGTTTATATCGCTCTAAGCGTCAAAACATGATTGCAGGTGTAATGGGTGGTATTGCTGAACGTTTTGGTTGGAATGTGACTTTACTGCGCATTATTTTTATTCTTGTTTCTGTCATGAGCGCAGCATTCCCGGGAATCCTGGTGTATTTAATTTTATGGCTTGTGATCCCCAAACAGCCCAATACCATGTTTGGTCAGACACCAGCGTATAACAACCCGATCCGTACGGTAAATCCGGATCAAAATCGCTAACAACCCGTTGAACTCCATGAGTTGAGTTCGTTTTATGCTACGACTTTTACCCCAATCAGTCGTAGCTTTTTTTTTGCTTTATTTTTTGCTTTATGCCGCTACATTCAACTGCTGGTTCAATGCCGCAATCATATCCGCTCGGCTAATAATGCCCACCATTTTCTGTTTTTCCACCACGGGAATATAGTTAAACGAGCGCTCGACAAAATAAGGCACCAAATCCTGAATCGGCTGCTCCGGCTTTACGGTGATGACCTGCCGAACCATAATATCCTTGACCTGACGCTGCCATGTGGTTCTTAAATCGGTTGCACGTTTAAACCATTCCACCACTTCGTATAAGGCCAGCGTACCGACCAGTTGCTGCTGGGCATTAATCACCGGCAGGCTCATTAAATTCATGTGCTTGAATTTATCCAGGGCAGAATGAATATCCTCATTTTCATTCAAGCTAATCACGTCTTTGGTCATGATGTCCTGACACTTAAACTGGCTTATGCCGCGGGCATTGGCTTTCTCCTGGGCTGCCAGAATGATTTTTTGCAGGTCATATTCACTAATATCCAGCAGCTCGGTCTGCTGATCCAGCGTTGCCTGAATATCCTGCGGTTGAATGGTGACTTTTTGCGTTGGTGTCGGATCTTTAGAACGCTGGTTGATCTGGGCCATTTGCGGATATTGTTTTCCAAGCAGGCGGTTAAACACAATTGCAATCACCAGCAACAGCATGGAGTTTAATAACACCGGATAAAAGATAAAATGATATCCCAGCTCATGGACTGCCTCTCCCCCCAAAACGGCAGTTATGGCTACCGCCCCACTTGGCGGATGCAATGAATCGGTAGTCATCATCAAGATAATAGACATCCCCACCGCCACGCTAAAAGCTTCGGTCAGGTTAGGAATATACATGGCGCAGGTCACCCCAATGACTCCGGCAATGATATTTCCCACCACCATATTCCACGGCTGTGCCAAGGGACTGGCAGGCACGGCAAACAGCAACACCGAAGATGCCCCCATCGGCGCGATATACCATGCATTGATATCCCCCAGCACCCACCAGCTTATGAAAGAGGAAAGTGCCAGTCCAAGCAATGCACCCAGACCGCACAGTAGGCGCTCTCTCAGGGGAAGAACCTTGAAATTGGGTTTTAGGATATTCAGCCATTCAAGTCGGGAATGAAACACAGCACGCCTTTTATTGTTTTGGGGAAGAAGCTGCAAATTATAGAAGGTTGAAGATTAAAGGTGTATTTATTTTATATCTTATATTTATCAATAAATCTGTGAATATAGAATATTTAAATTGAAAAACATAAACTTAGCCATAATATAAAGATAAATTTATGACTTTATAAAAAATCAATGACACAAAATCGCGAAGAATTACTAAAACACCTAGCTGCATCACTAAAAGATGCTAAAGAGCAAGGTGGTGCAATTTTATTGGTTGGTGCTGGCATTTCTGTTTCAGCAGGCATCCCACCTGCACAACAACTCATGAAAATCGCGATTGAGAACTTTCCTGATTATTTTACTGAAGAAGAACAATGTCTTGCTCAAGAAGACATTAACCAACTGCAATACAATGACATTATGACAAAGTTATCGAACGTTAAGCGGAAAGAACTTTTTAAATGGTTTATTGAAGGAAATAAAACTAAGGGTATTAAAAAAGCAAAACTTAATTTTGCTCATATTGCAATTGCTGAGCTTTTAAAACAAGGTTATTTCAGTCGTATTCTCACTGTCAATTTCGATCCTCTTTTAATTCATGCCTGCTATATGGTCGGCATGTACCCTTTCCCTGCAATTTATGATTTGGGTGCAATGGGTCAAGTTAATGCAGAACTTTTACACGACCCGAGTATTGTTTATTTAAATGGTCAGCATGTAGGTTTTGTACAACGTAATACAACGGATCAGCTTGAAGCACATAAGGAAACTTTAACCCAAATTGTTCGCTCCACAGGTTGCTCGAAAACTTGGGTTGTTGCAGGCTATAGTGGTAAAAATGATCCTTTGATGGATGCTCTAAATGAATTACGCCCTTATAACAACTGGCTTTATTGGCTTGAATATAATGAGCAGGTGCTACAAAAAAGTAGCCATCAATTCTTAGAAAGTGATGAAGAGTGTAAAGTTATTTATAAAGCGGATGCCGATAATATTTTTATGCAAATTGCAGATCTTTTGAACTGTAATCTAGACTTTATAGAAAGTCCAAATGTTGAATTAGCCTTATACGAACGAGAAATTAATTTCCAGACCGCTGGGACTAAACAAAATTATTTTACAAAAAAAATTAAGCATTACAGGCAACTTTTATCACAACCAGAACTTATAAAGCTTTTAGAAGAAGTTGAGGATTTTAATACTTCTCTTATTTTACAAGGAATAACACAAAAAATAATTCATCTTTGCCAATCTTCTGATGAAGAGCAAATGCTTGAACTTGTAAAAATCGGTGATATTTTCAAAAAGCAAATAAATTTAGATGATAATCAATTTCAAAACTTTCAAAAAATTCCAATGCTTTTTGCAAACATTTTTATTCTAGCATATGAAAAAAATATCACTATTGATCCAAAACCATTAACCGATAATGGCTTATTAGAATTTGCTTGGATGTTTTGCGAAGTGGCAGAAAATATACAACCCAATTGCGCTATAGAAATTAGAAATCGTATTAACGATTTAAAAAAGTGCATCAATATTTAAACCTTTGCCACTCCCCGACAAAATCCTTATACTTAGAGCCAATTTTTCTCTAATTTTAATGGATGCTACATGAGTCGCGCCATATCGCATATTGATACATTTCAAGGCTTAATTCTTGCCTTACAAAACTACTGGGCTGAACAAGGTTGTGTGGTGTTACAACCTTACGATATGGAAATGGGGGCAGGGACATTCCACACTGCCACTTTCCTGCGTGCTTTAGGGCCAGAAACATGGAACGCGGCTTACGTACAACCTTCACGTCGTCCAAAAGACGGCCGTTATGGTGAAAACCCGAACCGTTTGCAACATTACTACCAGTTCCAGGTGGTGCTTAAACCCAACCCGGACAATATCCAACAGCTTTACCTTGACTCGCTAAAAGCCATTGGTATTGATACCCTGACCCACGACATCCGTTTCGTGGAAGACAACTGGGAATCGCCAACGCTCGGTGCCTGGGGCTTGGGCTGGGAAGTCTGGCTGAACGGTATGGAAGTGACCCAGTTCACTTACTTCCAGCAAGTCGGTGGTGTGGAATGCTATCCGGTAACGGGTGAAATTACTTACGGTCTGGAACGTCTGGCAATGTACCTGCAAGGTGTAGACTCGGTGTACGATCTGGTTTGGACCAAAGGTCAGTTCGGTACGGTCACTTATGGCGACGTATTCCATCAAAACGAAGTAGAGCAATCCACTTACAACTTTGAATATGCCCCAGTCGATAAACTGTTTGAACTGTTCGACTTCTACGAAGCTGAAGCAACCCGCTTAATGGAAGCAGAACTGCCATTACCGGCCTATGAACAGGTGGTTAAGGCATCGCATAGCTTTAACCTGCTGGATGCCCGCGGTGCGATTTCAGTGACTGAACGTCAGCGTTATATTTTGCGTGTCCGTACTTTGGCACGTTCAATTGCAACAAGCTATGTGGCAGCACGTGCGAAACTGGGTTTCCCTATGGCAGAACCGCATCTACGTGATGAAGTATTGGCGCAGTTAAAAGCACAAGTTGAAGCAGAAGCAGCTCAAGCAGCGGAGAACAAATAATGTCTAAACATACTGTTTTATTTGAACTTGGCTGCGAAGAACTTCCTCCAAAAAGCTTAAAAAAATTACGTGATGCCCTTCAGGCCGAAACCGAAAAAGGCTTAAAAGATGCTGGTCTTGCATTTGACACAATTGAAGCCTATGCAGCACCACGCCGCCTCGCATTGAAAATTGTCAATGTTGAAGGCGCCCAAGCCGATACACAAAAACGTTTTGATGGCCCTGCGAAACAAGCCGCTTTTGATGCGGAAGGCAAACCAACCAAAGCTTTGGAAGGCTTTATGCGTGGTCAGGGCATCACGGTTGATCAAGTTTCGACTTTCCAGGCCGGTAAAGTTGAAAAAGTGTGCTATTTAAAAGATGTCAAAGGCCAAAGCCTGGACGTACTTTTACCGCAAATTTTACAAAATGCGTTGGACAACCTGCCAATCGCAAAACGCATGCGTTCTGCGGCCAGCCGTACCGAATTCGTGCGTCCGGTAAAATGGGTCGTGTTGCTTAAAGACAACGATGTGATTGATGCAAGCATTCAGGATCACAAGGCAGGCAACGTGACTTATGGGCACCGTTTCCATTCGCCTGAAGCCATTACGCTGAACCATGCTGATGAATACTTGGCGAAGTTAAAAGCTGCTCACGTGGTTGCGTCTTTTGAAGAGCGTCAAGCCATCATCGACCAGCAAGTAAAAGCTCTGGCTGATGAAGTCAATGCGATTGCCATTGTACCAAGTGACCTGCGTGACGAAGTGACTGCACTGGTGGAATGGCCTGTTGCGTTACGTGCAAGCTTCGAAGAACGTTTCCTTGCGGTGCCTCAAGAAGCACTCATCACCACCATGCAGGACAACCAGAAGTATTTCTGCTTAGTGAATGCTGACAACAAACTTCAACCGTACTTCATTACCGTGTCAAATATTGAGTCGAAAGATCCGACTCAAATTATTGAAGGTAACGAAAAAGTGGTTCGTCCGCGTTTGTCGGATGCGGAATTCTTCTTCCTGCAAGACCAGAAGCAACCGCTGGCATCGCGTAAAGAAAAACTGGCCAACATGGTGTTCCAGGCAGAGCTTGGCACACTTTGGAACAAGTCTGAACGTATTGCGAAACTGGCTGTTGCGCTTGCGCCAATTACAGGTGCAAACCCGGCTGATGCTGAAAAAGCTGCCCTGCTTGCAAAATGCGACTTAACCTCTGAACTGGTGGGTGAATTCCCTGAACTTCAAGGGATTGCGGGTACGTATTACGCGCGCATTGAAGGCGAAAATGATGAAGTTGCAGAAGCATTAGGCGAGCAATACTTACCTAAATTTGCCGGTGACGTTTTACCTAAAACCAAAACAGGTACAACCATTGCCCTTGCCGACCGTTTAGACACCTTGACCGGTATTTTCGGTATCGGTCAGGCACCTACAGGTTCGAAAGACCCGTTTGCACTGCGTCGTTCTGCGATTGGTATTTTGCGTCTAGTAACTGAAAACGAGCTTGATGTGTCAATTGAAGACCTGATCAAACTTGCTTTAGCTGCCTATGGCGATGTATTGAAAGATCACGACAAGACTCTGGCGGATGCTGTTGCATTCCTGGAAGGTCGTTACCGTGCGAAATACGAAGACCAGGGCGTTGCTGTTGACGTGATTCAAGCGGTTCAAGCCTTGTCGCCAAAATCTCCACTTGATTTTGACAAGCGTGTCAATGCGGTCAATCACTTCCGTGACTTGCCTGAGGCGGCTGCACTTGCTGCTGCCAACAAGCGTGTTGCCAACATTCTAGCTAAAGAAGCAGAGCCGACTGGTGCTGTGGTCGAATCGAACCTGGTGGAAGATGCTGAAAAAGCATTGTTCGCTGAACTTGCGAAAATCACGCCTGTGGTTGAGCCGTTATTTGCTGCCAAAGACTACACTGCTGCGCTTTCTGCTTTAGCTGCACTGCGTGCGCCTGTAGATGCGTTCTTTGATGGCGTGATGGTGATGGCTGACGATGCCGACCTAAAAGCAAACCGTTTACGTATGCTTGCTCAGCTTCGTGGCTTGTTTACCAAAGTGGCTGATATTTCAGTGTTGCAGCACTAAAGTCCTAGTTACTTGAATTTTAAACAAAACCCCGCTATAAATTAGCGGGGTTTTGTTTTTGAGAAAAATAATGCAAGCAAATTATAAAGCATATGATTTTGAAAAAAGTCGTGAAAGAATGGATGAAATATTAGATTCTTCTGATAATAATTATCAAGAAAGCAATAAAGTACCAAGTATTGACGATTTAACTTATACCAATGGCTATCATATAAATTGCTCAGCATTATTTATTGATATGCGCGGTTCAAAAGAACTTGCAACAAAACATCAAAAAAAGGTTTTAGCGAAAATATACAGAGTCTATATTTCTGAAATAGTTGCACTACTTAATGGAAACCCTAATATTCAACAAATCTATATTGAAGGGGATTGTGTTTGGGGAGTTTTCAACACAGAAACAAAAGCTCAAATTGATAGCGTTTTCCAAACAGCCTTCGAAGCAAACTCATTAATCCAAACATTAAATATAAAATTAAAAAAGAAAGCATACACTCAACTTAAAGTGGGTATAGGGCTTCACTATGGTCAAGCTTTAGTTATCAAAGCTGGTTATAAAGGTAGTGGTATCAATGAAGTTACTTGGATTGGTGAACTCATAGGTAAAACTGCTCAATACTGCAACAATGCAAATAAAGGATATCGTAAAACAATTATCCTTTCTGATGTATTTTATTCAAATTTGAATGACCATAATAAAAGTTTATGTCAAAAAGTAAATTATACTGACTATTATGAAGGTGATGTCATAAGTAGCTCTATGAATCAATGGGTTCAAGAGAATGGATAAATTAGAATTTCTTCACTCTGCGATTCAGGACACCCAACAAAACATAAGAGCAATCGACTTTAAAATCGGTGCATTACTAGCTGGCTGCATTGTTCCTTTTCCACAAATAAGAGAGATTTTTAAATTTTTAACGGCAAATGAACTATGGTGGCAACAAGCTCTAGCCACAATCATTTTAGCTATTTGGTTATTAACAGTAATTATTTTACTTTTAGCACTTTCGGTAATCGACAGCCCTAGTAAGCATATTAATGATAGTACGGATCAAAAAGGTCTATATTTTAATACTGGTTTATTCAAATTTAATTTATTTAATATTTTTTGGAGAACCGATAATTTTTCTAAAAAATCAGTTCAAGACTATAAAAATGAAATTGAAGATACAACTTTAGATATCTCAAAAGAATTAGCTTTCGAACATTTAAAGTTAATCTATATTCGTGACCTAAAAATTTTCCGCTTGAGGCATGCTGTAGTTCTTATTTTCATACTAATTATAGTCGGATCAATCAGCTTTATCGTAACACCAAATACAAAAAAAGTAGACGTCGTAAACCAAGAGATACAACACCTTCATCCTAAAAAATATTTAGACTATTTGTTATAGCCAATAATCCACCAAGACCCTATACTCAAACTAACAACACTCAACAAGAAAGAATCACATGAAACTTAAAATGCTTATTTTGACTGGTCTTGCGAGTATTGCTGTTACGGCGTGTACCACTGCTCCCACTATTCCCACCCTTGAAACAGGTGTCCTACAAGAAGTTCAGAATCTGGAAGTCTACCCAAACACCATTCACAACAAAGCCAAACTAACCAAATTTACCAACAAATGCATGATCGAATTTACCGGCAACCTGCCAGCCGGAAAAGCCATAGAACACTGGTCATTTAAGGGCAATACCCTCATCACGGGCAGCTCGACCGTGTTTGCTACAGATGGTACAAGTACAGCCACTAACTTTGACCTGAATGATGCTACAGTGCAAAAAAACTTCCTTGCGCTACGCCATTATTTTCATAAAGATGCTTTAGCACAATGTAACTAATGCCTGACTCATACACCCAGAATCACCGATTCTATATGGATTCGGTGATTCTTCTTCCCCTTCAATAAAAAGTCTTTCATTCGCTTCATTTCCATTCAAATACCGCTCATCTGTATTTACTCTAAAGTGTTACATATCAATAGTTTGTATCCAGGGAAATTTATTTTTTTTTGAAAATTTTTTTTAAATTCAAAAACTAAAAAAGAATAGCCAAAAATCACATTCACATATTTGTCCAGATTGTTAATTCGTTGTTGCTAAAACGTTGGAATTTATTCTTACATTCAAAATTTAGAAATTGGACCGATTAAGATAGTGATCTTATAACTCGGTAAACACTCGAGTTTTATCATGCAAGGATAAATCGAGCTATGAAAACAATCAGAACAATGTTGATTAGCACTGCACTTTTAGCTTGTACTCCCCTTTTCGCCAACCCAACCCCCAACGCAGCTTCAGAGCTAAAAGCAAAAGACAGTGAGCAAAATACTGCTGATAAAGCGGAAAATGTTAATCAAGAGATGAATCAAACTCAAACTGCGGACGAAAACTTTGTCAGTAAAAATTCACAACAGAGCACGGATAACAACGGTTCACACCCGAGCAATATGGACATTAATGGTAAAACGCATGCAGAGCTGGGCATTTATTCAGGAAGAATATATTCAGGATTTACGATTAAAACGCCGAATCAGTATCAAGAATAAATTCATCTCTCAGATCTCGTGAAAAAAGCTCATATCAATGGGCTTTTTTCTTGCCTCATGAATCCCAGATTGATCTTAAATGTAATAAATCTGTATTAATTTCGCCACATTTCACGTTTTCTCCTCAATTCATTCTTAAAATAAAATCGAATAGAACAGATTAAACGCATTGCCAAAACAGGAATAAAACCCACAATGAAAATGATGAGAACGGTATTAGTGACCAGTGCAATTTTGCTCTCTACTCCACTTTGGGCTCAAACAGGCACAGCCACTCCTGACAGCACTTCAGAGCACAATCAGTCTGCACCCTACGGAGACAACCCTAATATCTTTAAAGTGCTCGGTCATAAGGCACAGCAGAAGGTTCAGAACACGGTGGAAAAGGTGGATACTGCTGCGCAAAAAGGGATCGCCAAGGTAAAACCGAAGGTAGAACATGCGTGGGAAGAAACCAAAGACTTTGCCACTGAAAAATCGGCCATTGCCAAAGAAAAGTCGCAACACGCAGCAGCCACGGTCAATCAGAAAATAAATGAAACCAAGGATAATATTATTGGCAGTCCAAATGATCAGCCTGCACCGATTATTTCTCACCCGCTAAGTGAATCTTCAACCAATAATTAATTTGCTGCTGCATATGACTGGCTGCTCAAGTACAAGCTGTATGGTAAAACCAAGCCCGATTTATAAATCAAGCTGACTATAAGCAATCAGCCTCTCATAGAGAGGCTTTTTTAATACAGATTAATTGACCTGTCGAATCGGTTGTCCTGCTTTAAAAGCCTGCACGTTCTGCTGCATCTGCTGCACAATCCGTTGCCGTGCATCCACACTGCCCCATGCACTGTGCGGAGTAATAATCAGGTTGGGAATGTCATCGGCCAAAAGTACATTGCCGTCTTTAGGTGGCTCAACGGTAAGCACATCGGTGGCAGCGCCGGCAATTTTGCCCTGGCGTAAAGCATTGGCAAGGGCGGCTTCATCAACGATTCCACCACGCGCACAGTTAATTAGAAATGCGCTCGGTTTCATGGCATCGAAGGCGTAGGCATCAATTAAATTGCGGGTGTCTTCAGTTAAAGGACAATGCAGGCTCAGGAAATCGACTTGGGGCAATAAATCTGCAAAAGGAATACGACTGGCATCAGCTGGACGGTTCGGCAATGACCCGACCAAGACCTTCATGCCAAAAGCATCCGCCAGCTTTGCCACCGCCTGTCCCAGTTCACCATAACCGACAATACCCAGCGTTTTGCCGGACAGTTCGATAATCGGGAAATCCAGCAGACAGAATTGCGAAGCCTTATTCCACTCGCCTTGCTTTACGGCTCGGTCGTATTTGAGTAATGAAGTTGCCAAAGCCAGCATCAAGCTTAACGTATGCTGAGCCACTGCGGCAGTGCCATAACCCTGACAGTTGCACACCACAATGCCCTGCTTACGTGCCTGAACCAGATCAATATTATTGGTGCCGGTTGCGGAAATTAAAATCAGTTTGAGATTGGGACATTGCTGCATAGTCGCTGCATCGACCACGACTTTATTACTGATAATGACCTCTGTCTCCTGCACTCGCTCCAAGAGTTGTGCCGGAGTCGTCGCTGGAAAAAGTGTCAGCTCATCAAATACAGCTTCAAGCTGACTGAAATCCAGATCATTTTTATCCAGCGATTCATAATCTAAAAATACGGCTTTCATGCTGCTTTCCTTGGCTGAGTTTGATGAATATCTAAAAATTATTGCCCAGACATTAAAAGCCAGTTTTACATTCTTTTTCAACCAAATTTAGAGATTAAAAATACAAAACCCACTATTTGGTGGGTTTGTTGATATGCAGTTGAATTGACTTGCGGATTGCATAGAACACATAGATTGCCAGAACAAACACGACAAGCATGCCCCCGCCCATAATGATATAAGTCGGATATAGACTGTGTGCAAAAGTATAGGAAGGTATGGATATAGAGATGAGGGTTAAAAGTACAGCCGGTATAAAATCACGTTTCATCCTTAAGCACCCGTTATTTGTTTATTGTTTAATTTTGAGTCATGAGAACTTGCCTTACCGTTCTATCTTAGACCGATTTAAAGATAAAGCAAGTGATCAAAATTAAAACAAACCGGGCGTATGCTCAACCCTGAATCTGTAGGTTATAGGGCAGATACAGGTTCAGGCTGGGTCACAAATTGCGCCGTTTGCGGAGTATCTTCCACGAACTCATGACTGCCATATTCGTTATTGCTCAAGTTTAAATGCTTATAACTGAGCAGATAAAAATCACTATATTTTTTAATGACCAAGGGATGCATACCGGCTGTTAAGGCGTCCTGCTCCTTGAACAGTTTCATCACCTGCCGGTCATTCATGGCCACAATATAACGCTCATCATTCAATGCAATTTGTACCAGTCCACTGCCTTTGGCAAAGATCGGAATCAGAAATTTATGGTTCAGGGCAATGGCGCTGGCGGCATAGCTTTCAATCTTCTGGCTAATCACATTAAATACCAGTCCATGACCAAAACAGTCCAGTAACTGGCTACGACTTTCCTGCGGCAAATTGACCTGTATGCCCAGTTTCAATAGGTCTTGCTGACTGACCTGTTTATTGCGCAGCAATTCCCTGAGTAAATTGTTTTTGAGCTTGGCATCAAAAAACTGGCTGTCCAGCTGCAAATCATTATTGACCAGAATGGAACCCAAGGCATTGCGGTGCCGGGGCAACAGGTTTTCAATGACTTTGCGATAGTAAAACTTGCTGTTCTTTTTCACCTGACGGATTTTGCGGTAAAAATAGATGGCATCAAACTTGTGCAGCAGAAAGTCACGCAACAATTCCGAGCTGGCCAGAACCGCAATGGCATCGTGTCCGGTGAAAGGTAAATTCAGGGTCTGAATTTTTGGCAGCACCTGTTCAAGTTTTAAATAATGCGCACGGTCTTCCGGACAATAAGGATCATAGACCACAATATATTCACGTTCAGCTGCAACATCCTGTGGCTGAATGTGCATATTGGCATTCTGTTCAGGATCAAAGAACATATTGTAACGCGGGTCTTCGACATCTTCAGGATTGATGGAATACTGCGGCACCAGAGCCACCACGCGCTTTAAATCCAGCAGGTTGGAATACTTGATAACCGCATATCCGCCCATGGAACCGCCATAGCCAATACGGGTTTTAAACGGCGCAATCAGTTCCTGAATCTGGGCAAACATCTCACGCATTGAACTTTCAGGAAACCAGGACTTCTGCTTGGGCATGATGCCAATTACGTTAAAGTCATATTTATGCAGGGATTTTTCGGCATTAATCGACAGTCCTTTGGCCCGGGTAATTAAATCGCCAAAAGAGAAAATCAGTTCATCCGATGAGCCTTTAAGAAAGATTGCACGAATTTGTTCGTCTTCAAAAATAATGTGTTTATCCATTTCCACACCGAAGCAAATCGGCCCTTTATCAGATTCAATACTACAAATAGACACCTTGCCTATTTACGAAAAGCGACTATGTTATTTTATAGATGCCATGAAGATTAAAAAGCGCAAAATATGACACAATCACTTCATCCTGCTGCTCAAAAAGGCTTCAGTTCTGCTGCTGAACTTTATCAACAAGTACGGCCGAGTTATCCACAAGACATCGTCCATTGGCTACGTGATCAGCTCCAACTGGATGAACAGTCGCAGGTGGTTGATCTGGGTGCGGGCACTGGCAAATTCTTACCTTATTTAAAACGGCTGACCTCACACATCATTGCCATTGAGCCAATTCAGGCCATGCTGGCACAATTGCAACATGCCTATCCCGGCATTCAAACGCTGCAGGCATCGAGTGAATCTCTGCCGTTAACGGCACATAGTATAGATGCTGTGATCTGCGCACAATCCTTTCACTGGTTTGCCAATCTTGAATCATTAAGGCAAATTCATCAAGCGCTCAAACCGTCCGGGCATCTGGCACTGATCTGGAATCAGCGCGATGTTCAGGTCGACTGGGTCAAAGCGCTGGCAGACCGCATTCAACCGCTGGAGGGCAATACGCCACGTTATCACAGCGGCCAATGGAAAAAGGTTTTTGAACAGCAAGCGCTGTTTCAGTTAGCAAATACCGAAACGTTTCAGCAGCAGCATGTTGGCACTGTGGAACAGGTGGTGTCCAAACGCCTTCTCTCTACCAGTTTTATTGCCACCATGTCCGCACAAGAACAGCAGCAGTTAAAAGCTGAATTTGAACAGATCGTTTTAGAGTATACAGGCAAGCATCCCCAGGATGAAATTGCATTTCCCTATGTAACTTATGCCTATGACTTTAAAAAAATTGATCAGAAATAAAGGAACCCATCATGATAAAACTTCAACTCAAATACTGTGGTCTTCCTGTTTTACTGTGCTCAAGTGTACTGATGAGTGCCTGTGATCGTAAGCCAGATACCGTATCTCAAGGCGATAAGATTCAGCTTGAAGACAAGGTCATGCAGGAGCTGATTACCGAACCGGTAAAAGAATTTAAAAAAACGCCAGAAGATCAACATGATATTGCCTTGCTGACCGACTTTGACCAGCGTTTCAGCCAAATGAGTGACGAGATGGAAGATGAACTGCTCAAAATGGAGGATCAGGGTACACTGACGGATGAATTTGCCTATAACCGTAAACGCGACAATATTTATTCGGCTTTAACCATGCTCAAAGAACTGGATTTGAAAACTGAGCAAGGGCGTTATATTCAAGGGCTGATGGCAGAATACTGGCAGAATCAGGCCAAATTCTATGATGAAAACAAAGAAAAAACAGCAGAACCAATTAAAAATTCAGCAGATCAAACCAAAGGCCTGGGTGAATTTTTACATGCCCAGGAACAGCTGGAACACTGGCAATCCCAATATCCGGACATGAATCAGGCCCAAGCAAAAAAAGCTGAGGCAGCCAAATCCGAAACCACTGAATCTGGCTATTAAATTCCGTGCATAAAAAAGGGATCCTGTGATCCCTTGATCTTTTTAATCCCTTAATATTTTAACCGCAGGTTTCAGCATGACTAAGGTCGTTCATTATATTGTGGCAGGCCATCACAGATGCTATCCCACTCGGCCTTGGACGCCACAAAAATATGTTGCGTTGGCTTTTGCTGCAGCGGTGTATCCAGCGTACCGATTCTCAGGTGATACAAATCAGGCGTATCGGTTTTAATGCTGATAATCGGCGAGCTACAATCGCTACAGAAACAGCGCTGCGTGGTTTCGCTGGACTGAAACTTTTTCAGTAAATGTTCACCTTGCACAATGTGAAAATCGGCTTTTCGAATCGGGGCATTGGTGGCAAAGGCGCTGCCATTAGCCTTACGGCAACGCTGGCAATGGCATTGCACGATGTCGCCAATTTCGCCCCGAATTTCATAGCGCAAACCGTCACACAAACAACTTCCTGTATATCGCTTTTGTTCAGACATAACTGCTGCATTTTTTATCAAGATTGTGTATGCAACTTAGCATGCTTTAAATAGCAGTTCAAAACCGGCCGCATGATGCACTGTTATTTTTGTGCAGCCAGATAGGCATGTACACCCTCACCTGCAGCACGACCTGTGGCAAAACAGGCCGTAAGCAAATAGCCTCCTGTCGGTGCATCCCAGTCCAGCATTTCGCCGCAACAAAATACATGCGGGTTGGACTTTAATTGCAGCTGCCCGGACAACACGTCGCGTTTCACCCCACCGGCACAGCTAATCGCTTCTTCTATAGGGCGAAATCCCGTTACAGCAATCAGTAGCTGTTTAATCTGCTGGGCCAAAGCTATTGGATCGTTCCATAGAGGTTTTGCAACCAGTTCACGCACCAGGCTGGCCTTCGCTGCATCCAGTCCCGCCTTACGCCAGACAGTGCTCAATGACTGCTTTTTACCCGGCTGTAATTTTTTCACCAATTGCTCCATGCTTTGCTCGGGAAGCAAATCCAGATACAGTTGCATGGCCTGACCATTTTTCACTTGCTGGCGCAGTGCACGCCCCTGCTTATAGACCAGGCCACTTTCCAGACCATAATGGGTAATCACAATATCGCCCATGCTTTTGGCTTGACCCTCTACCCAGGCTTCGACACGTTTTAAAGGCTGGCCAAAGACCGGCTGCATAAACTTGGACCAGGTACGCTCCACCCCGGCATTGCTGGCCTGAAAGGCTTCAATTTCATGCGGAGACAGCCATTGCTGCCATGCGCCGTCACTGCCGAGTTGTGACCACGATACTGCCCCACAAGCCATAATGATGGCATCAAAATCCTGTTCGCTGTCTTGCTGTGTGGTTACATCCCGGATACACAATTGCTGAGCCTTTAGATTCAACACCTGATGGCGATAGTGAAATATCACCCCCTGTTCAACCAGACGTTTTAGCCAGGCACGCAGTAAAGGGGCAGCCTTCATTTCTACCGGGAACACCCGTCCTGAGGAGCCGATATAGGATGCAATCCCTAAACCCATCATCCATTGCTGAATCCATTGGGCATCCCATTTTTTTACCCAAGGGGCCAGCCATTCCGCCTGATCATAACGCTGAATAAACTGCGCAATTGGCTCGGCATGGGAAATATTCAGTCCGGTTTTACCCGCCATCAAAAACTTGCGTGCAGCAGACGGCTTTTGTTCATAGACATGAATCTCATAGCCACCTTGGCTCAAGACTTCTGCAGCCATTAACCCTGCGGGACCTGCCCCAATAATTGCAACACGCTTTTTCATAAACCACTCATTCAGCGTTCTTAATATCAGTTTCTGATGTTACGGCTTGAACCGGATTTTGGCCTTGCAAAGGCTTAAAATCATCAAAGCGCGTAGTGTAGCCTTCCGGCTTGCTGATGATTAATTGCTGGCACAACTCCCCGCGTCCCAGATACTTAATTTCAAAATGGGTACGCGCCGAGGTGCCTGGAATCACTTCTTTGACAAAAGGCAATTTCCAGACTTCAATCAACTGCTGCTGTGCTTCTGCAATATATTCAGGAATGTTGCTGGCCAAAGTGACGGTACCACCCGGCTGTAAGCGTGACAGCAGAAATTCAAAAAATGGCATGTTTAACCAGCGCTGTGCCGGATTATGCGGTTCAGGATTTGGATAGAGAATAAAAAACTGCTGTACTTGAGCAGGCAATAAGGCATGCACAATCCACGGCATGGCATCGGCATGAATCGCCTGTAAATTCGTTTGTCCTTCCAGGACATGCTGTTTTTGCATGGCCAGATATTTTTCACGCGTGCGCTCAATGGCAATCAATTTTTTTTCAGGATGTTGAGCTGAAAACAGCAAGGCATGTTTACCTTTGCCGGCACCAATTTCCACACAAACGGGATCCGGGCGAATCATTTGAAAATCACGAGGTGCATGCATACGCTGTGCTTGAAATTGACGAATTGGCATAATCAGATCAAACTAACAAAAATCCGCTCAAGTCTAGCAAGAGCGACTGTATTTGCCTAATTGAATCCTTATTTTTATTCGGAGAATAACATGCCGCGCACTTTTCCGTGTCCACGCTGTGGTAAACCCACTCACTGGGAAGGCAATGAATTTCGTCCTTTTTGTTCAGAACGTTGCAAAATGATTGATCTGGGAGCCTGGGCGAATGATGAATATAAACTGCCGACTCAAGATGCCCCCCAAGCAGATAACAGTGGCGAACAAGATGATTTTTAATCATCTTGCGTGATCCGCAGGAAAATTATCTACAGGTGAATAAAAGGGATTGATTCACCTTAGTCAAATGGATTGGAAAGCATTTTCCTATATTCCAAACCCAAAAGAATAATAAAAAAAATCAGAAGGATACCAATCGCCGTGATGAGCATATCGTGGCTATAAATCCCCAAGCCCAAACATACCAACATTAGAATAGTAAATATAAACAGTGTTATTTTTGTAAATAGTAGCTTCACCAACCGACCCTCGGAAATTATAAATTATAAATCACGTGATAAAAGTCCACTTTTTATACAGAAAAAGTCAACTTGTCTACAATTTTGTATTAAATTTATTCTTGTTTTCTTCATTATGTAATTAAATCTATCTACAGAAATGATTAAAAACACTATCTTACAAATGTTAATTTTTTATTACTTATAGACAAAAAGAACAACCAGTAGTCACTTTTTAAATTATAATAGCCCTACAAGAATAGTAATAAAATTTTTCTGAATAACTAAACATTTAAAAATAAGAATTTTGGCTATACCAGCCTTATAACGATAAAAAACTAACAATGATAAATCTTAAAAATGATAAAAAAAGGAGAACTCCATGGGTCTTTGGTGCTTAAAAGTTCTATTTTTTCTGTTTGTTGGCTTCAGTATTGTGGGACTGATTTTTGGAATTTATACCCATGATGGCATTATTATTGCGATTGGCATCTTATTCATACTGGCAGCCATTATTATTGCACTGGAATTAAAACAGCTACGCAGTGGACCCTTTCACCGAGATTGATGCAATAATTCATCAATCTCGTACAGGAAAAACAAAAAAGAATTAACCCGCTTTACCTGCTACAAAGGGATTATGCTGTTTTTCAAAACCAATGGTACTTAAGGGACCATGACCGGAAATAAATTGCGTTTCATCCGGTAAACTAAAACATTCACGTTGAATGGAATCAAGCAGCTGCTGATGATTGCCGCGCGGGAAATCTGTACGTCCGATCGATCCCTTGAACAACACATCCCCTGTCCACAACAGGCCATAGTTTTTGTTATAGAACATCACATGACCCGGCGTATGACCTGGAGCAAAACGGACTTCGAATTCCTCTTCGCCTAGCTTTAAAACTTCTCCACCTTCCAGCCATTGAGTCACATCTACCTTTTCAGGAACAGGAAAACCATAACGTTGCGATACTTCCTGAATCATGTCGAGCCAGAAGGCATCTTCCTTGTGCGGACCAATTACCGGCACATTCCAGACCTTGCTTAAAGCACCCGCCGCACCAGCATGATCCAGATGCCCATGGGTCAACCATAAGGCTTTTACTTTCAGCCCCAAAGCTTCCACCTCGGCTTGTAGTTTTTCCGCTTCACCGCCCGCATCAATCAAAATGGCTTCTTTAGATTCAGCATCCCAAACAATTGAACAGTTTTGCTGAAATGCCGTGACCGGCAAAATTTTGACTTGCAGCATGATAATGAAACCTCGGAGAAATTAGTGAGCGAATGTTTGCTTTAATCCATCAAGATTAGCCCGAAGCAGTGTGCTGAGCAAGGCGATATGATCTGGACGACAATTTAATGCCGGAATGTAGGCATATTCTCCACCACCTGCCGAATGGAATATTTCAGCATTTTGCAGCGCTAACTCTTCCAGGGTCTCCAGACAGTCTGCAGAAAAGGCAGGACTCATGACCTGAACCGATTTCACCCCTTGCTTGCCCCATTCTTCCAGCAAGGCATCGGTATAAGGTTTTACCCACTCCTGTTTTCCAAAACGCGACTGGAAACTGATGGCCCATTGCTCCCCGGATAAGCCCAATGCATCGGCCAATAATTGTGCCGTGACACGGCAGCGTTCTGCATAAGGATCGCCTTTATCGGCATAAGGCTGAGGGATGCCGTGGAATGACATCAACAGTTTTTCTGGCTGGCCATGTACGGTCTGATAGTCCCGGACACTTTGCGCCAGCGCCTGGATAAATGCGGGATGCTGATAATAATCGCGAATAATGGACAGACCGGGCAAATTGCGCTGCGTCAAAATCCATTTTGCCAGGGCATCATATAAAGGTGCTGTTGAGGTGGCTGAATACTGTGGAAATAAAGGCAATAAAATAATGTGATCTGGAATGTCCTGTGATAAGCGATTCAAGGCAGAATCAATGCCTGGATTGCCATAGGTCATGGCAGGAATAATGTTGAGTTCAAATTCAGGATATTGTCCGGTCAATGCTTTCTTTACTTCAATGACTTGATTCAAGAGCACTTCACGCATGGGAGAATCTTGCTGCCACACCATTTCATAGGCATGGGCCACACGCTTGGGACGAAAAGGCAAGATAAACAGCCGTAAAATGATTTGCCAGATCGGCTTCGGGATTTCAATGACGCGCTGATCGGACAGAAACTGCTTCAAAAACCGACGAACTGCAGGGACCGTGGGTTGGTCCGGCGTACCCAAATTGGCCAAAATAATCGTGACTTTCGTTTTAGGTGCAGAAGACATCAAACCCTTTTCCAATAGAAATGAACTGCTTTACTTTAACAGCTTTCTGTACTTTCTCTCTATGGATTAAAATGCAGATTTAAATTGAAAAACACGATCATTATCCAGCAAATTACTTTCAAGTAGCTTTTGTCCCTTGAGGGTCAGCTGCCAGAGCATTCGTTGACGGTCATCCCGGCCTGACGGCACAATCCAGTCATTTTGGCGCATTTGCAGCTTAATATTGTGTAAGGCACGAATATTAATTTGTGCACGGGCAACGGCATGGGCACGTGGCATTTCCATCCGGGCATCTGCCAGACCCGTCTCATTCAAATAATCATTGATGCATTTGGAAAAATATTCTTCTGGTGTTGGATTGACAAACATGCTGCCCAAAATAGACAGGAGCTGAGCCCAGGTGAGTTTCTTCTGAATTTTCAGTTCTTTAAAATTGCCATCCTGGTAGGCATGCATACGATATTCAAATGAAAACAGTTCATTCATGGAAACTTTAGGTAAAGACAGGAACGGGTCTACTTCCCGTTTTCCGACTTCGGTTTCCAGCTGTTCAATTTTGGCTTTCAGTTGATCAATTTGATCATGCAAAGCCTGGGTGTTTTGCGGTCGAACCCATCCCGATACCGGATAGCGCTCCAACATTTGTGGCATGTTAAAACGTACGGCCATTTCCAGATCACGCAGGCTACGGTAAGTAAAAATCTGATCCACTTCTTGTTGTAATAATTTACGGAATTCTAAAAATTTTTCGCGCAATTCAGGTTTTTGATCATGTAAAGACTCATCACGTGATGCAGGGTCTTCATGCATAAAGACAATAATCGGTTTCTGTTTGGTGACGGCATAAATATATTCCAGATGCATATAACCCACACCTGACACAGACTGTTCACCATACTGACTGCCTACCAGCAGGACCACATAGTCGCAATCATCAATCTGACGACGTGCAAATGCAGTGCTTAAAGGCGTTCGCTGTTCTAATCCCCAAGAAAAGAAACCCATGCCCACTAAAGTTTGAGCCAAAACGATGCGTTCCGGCTGCATTTCACTGCCAGAAGTAGAAATAAAAACCTGATAACGCTTATCGAGCATTGGTTATCCTCTTCCAATTGCTTATTACATCCTGACTGATACATCCTGAGCAGTCCCGATATAACTCAGCGACCCCAATATAAAAATTTTTTAATATATTTCAAAAGACTAGCCGCATTTGTTTATTTATTCAACACCAATATTACGAATATCCCAAGTCAAATCTTCTTGAATCAGGTACTGCAGCACAGTTTTTAAATTTTCTGCATTATTGCCACTCACATAGCACTCGATGCGTAAGCCATTATTTTGTTCTTGCTCAAATAACAATTGATTTTTGATCAAAATACGGGCTGTTTGTCGCGCAACTGCCAGTCCAGAGTCAATTAATGTCAGTTTCTGACCAAATATAGACTGAATTGCAGATTTTAGGAAGGGATAATGTGTGCAACCTAAAACTAAATAATCGGCTCCCTGATCAACCACAGGTTGCAAAATTGCTTTTAAGGTCGCTAAACAGGCCTCACTCATCTGTGCGCCACTTTCCACAAAAGGCACCAAATCAAGACAGGTGACAGGAATAACCTGCACATTGGCGGGAATTGCAAAACGCTGGATCACATCTTTAATCAGCTGACCACGAAAGGTTGCAGGCGTGGCAAGCACAGCCACGGTTTTGGATTTAGTTTGCAAAACGGCCGGTTTTAGTGCCGGTACCAGACCGATAATCGGAAAATTTTCTCCATAATAATCACGTAAATAATCCAGACTGAATGCAGACGCGGTATTGCATGCAACAACTGCGACTTTACACCCCTTCCGATATAGCCACTCAATGGCATGCGCCGTAAGCTCACGAATTTCCTGATCTTTTCGTGGGCCATACGGTACATGTGCAGTATCGGCATAATAAACAATACGTTCTTTGGGCAAATGTGTGGCAATTTCTTGTGCGACAGACAAACCACCTATTCCAGAATCAAAAATCCCGATGGGTGCATCAGCATGTGCCTTAGGCATTGGATCGATTAAAGGATAAACAGGATGAATGGCTGTCATGGTTTCACTTTCAGCAGTTCAAGAAATCGGAAGATCAAAGCTTAAACCTCAGGTGCCCAATTGCAAGTAAAAATCGCCACTTTGTAAGCTTAAAATGGTTTCATTTTTGTCATTTTCAAGCAGCTGTCCCATTTCAATTAAATGAAAAAAAGCAGAACGTTGAATTAATGCATTGATGCCAAAACGCACGTGTACATATGGACGCAATTCACTTTCATATTCACGCATAAAAATCGGATGCTGCTGATCCACAATCACGATATCCTGAGTGGTCGTGGTGAATTGAATATAAGTCTTTCCATCAATCTCGACCTGATCCACCTGATTGACAAATAAAGGCTCATCTTCTACTTCAATTTCAATCTGCTCAACCGGGGTCTTTAAGTAGAATTTGCCCTGTTCTTTCCAGAGCACGGTTGAGAACAGGTCAATCAGGGCTTGTCGTTTAATCAATTGACCTTCGTGCCACCATTCTCCATTGGCTTTTACCTTTAAATCCATTGTCCCACAATGCTTTGGGTTGAATTGATCCAATGGGGGTATTGACCTTTTGTGACCGGCCTGTGCATCTTTTAAGTATTGTGCAATGCCTTTTAAATTTTTATCATCGGGAATAGCTACTTTTTTCGTCGGATTTGGTGAATTATTTTGATTAATCATGACTAAAGACCCTGCTGACGGAAAAATAATATGATTCAGCCAATTGGCTAGATCGAGGTTTAAAACTATACTAGCCCACAATATAAAAGGCACGATATTAAAATTGTGTCTGGGCACACAGAATACTCATGGCAGCACCGGAATAATGACGGTTGCCACCTTCTAATCATATGAGGAATCCTACATGGAACACATCGAACGTGAATCGATGGAGTTTGACGTCGTCATCGTAGGTGCAGGACCGGCCGGTCTTTCTGCAGCGATCAAGATCCGTCAACTTGCAATTGAAAACAACCTGAACGATCTGTCGGTTTGTGTGGTGGAAAAAGGCTCTGAAGTCGGTGCGCATATCCTCTCCGGTGCAGTACTGGAACCACGTGCCATGAATGAGCTGTTCCCGAACTGGAAGGAAGAAGGTGCTCCTTTAAATGTGCCGGTAACCGAAGACAAAACCTATTTCCTGCTCTCGGATGAAAAATCACAGGAAGCCCCGCACTGGATGGTGCCTAAAACCATGCACAACGATGGCAACTATGTCATCTCGCTTGGTAACGTAGTGCGCTGGTTGGGCCAAAAAGCGGAAGAGCTGGAAGTGTCGATCTTCCCGGGCTTTGCCGCATCGGAAATTCTCTATCATGCAGATGGTTCGGTAAAAGGCATCCAGACCGGTGACATGGGCATTGGCAAGGATGGCGAACCGACGCACAACTTTACTCCAGGCTATGAACTGCATGCCAAATACACCCTGTTTGCTGAAGGCTGCCGTGGCCACCTCGGCAAGCGTTTAATTGCCAAATACAACCTCGATAAAGACTCAGATCCGCAGCACTACGGGATCGGGATTAAGGAGCTGTGGGAAATCGACCCGGCGAAACATAAGCCAGGTCTGGTGATGCACGGTGCCGGCTGGCCGTTAAATGAAACCGGTTCGTCAGGCGGCTGGTGGTTGTACCACGCTGAAAACAATCAGGTGACTTTGGGCATGATCGTCGATCTGTCCTATACCAACCCGCATATGTATCCGTTTATGGAAATGCAGCGCTGGAAAACCCATCCCCTGATCAAGCAGTATCTGGAAGGCGGCAAGCGCATTTCTTATGGCGCGCGTGCCGTGACCAAAGGCGGCTTTAACTCGCTGCCGAAATTCACCTTCCCGGGCGGTAGCCTGATTGGTGATGATGCCGGTTTCCTGAACTTTGCCAAAATCAAGGGCTCACATACCGCGATGAAATCCGGCATGCTCTGCGGTGAAGCGGTATTTGAAGCGATTGCTGCAGGCGTGGCCAAAGGCGGTGACCTGTCCGTTGCGCGCGTGACGGAAGGCGAAGACCTGTTTGCCAAAGAACTGACTGCTTACACCGACAAGTTCAACAACAGCTGGCTGAAAGAAGAATTATATAATTCGCGTAACTTTGGCCCGGCCATGCACAAGTTTGGCCAGTGGCTCGGTGGTGCATTTAACTTTATCGACCAAAACGTGTTTAAGGTGCCGTTTACCCTGCACGACCTGGTGACGGATTTCGGTACGCTGAAAACTGTCGATGCCGCAACCTTCAAGCCGAACTATCCAAAACCGGATGGCAAGCTGACCTTTGACCGTTTATCTTCGGTATTTGTATCCAACACGGTGCATGAAGAAAATCAGCCAGCACACTTGAAGCTGACCGATGCCTCGATTCCGGTGAATGTCAACCTGCCAAAATGGGATGAACCGGCACAGCGCTACTGCCCGGCGGGGGTATACGAAATCATGGAAAATGATGACGGTTCAAAACGCTTCCAGATCAATGCAGCCAACTGTGTACACTGCAAGACCTGTGACATCAAGGATCCTTCACAGAACATCACTTGGGTAACGCCGGAAGGCGGTGGTGGTCCAAACTACCCGAATATGTAATGAGTCTCAGTTGAGATATAAAATAAACCCGCTAAAAAGCGGGTTTATTTTTTAGCGATTAAAACACCTTAAAATTTAAGTCGTAATTGATGAATCAATCTTTCAATCACACATCTCTAATCACGTATTTTAAATAAAAAATTATTAACCCTTCTTCACCAGATAATGGAACTCTTTATTGCCGTTTTCATCTAAACGTTCTTCCTGCAATAACAGCTCATGTCCCAAATGCATGCAGAATTTCGGAATATCCCAAGAAGTTGAATTATCTGTTGCAAATACTTCCACCACATCGCCAGACTTGGATTTACGAATCGCCTGATGCAGCATCATCACCGGTTCAGGGCAACGTAATCCACGGGTATTTAATTGAATGCTTGGAATGACAGAGGGTTCAGACATCAGAAAACTCAGGTTTAAAATCTGCGGTTATTTTAGCATAAACATAAAGGTCCGGTGATATGCTGGAAAATGAAGGAGATAGCCTGATTTTCTGACCTAATTAACTCTGATTTAGATGAAGATTAGCGATAGACAACTGTATTTTCTACGGTATGATTAAAATTACATTTTTTAGATATTAAGCGTCTTTAGGAAAGATCATGCACGAGGAATCAGGCCCGTCGTGGGGCATGCGCGGCTTACGCAAATGGCTGAGTACAGCACCCGAAACTCGCGACGAACTGTTAAAATTAGTACAAGATTCACGTCGTTTTTTAGAACCCGATACTGTTGCCATGCTTGAAGGCGTGCTTGACCTTCCGGCAACCAAGATTCGTGAGGTCATGACCCCACGAACTTCCATGATCAGCTTGCAAGAAGATGATCAGCTGCTCGATATTCTGCATGTCCTGGTAGAATCTGCACATTCACGTTTTCCTGTTTTTTCATCTGATCAACCGGATAATGTCGTCGGCATTTTATTGGCCAAAGATCTGTTGCCTTTCCTGACCGAACCTACCTCCAAAGTAGATATTCGCGCCTTAATGCGCCAACCGCTGTTTGTGCCGGAAAGTGCCCGTTCCGATCAGGTCATGCGGATGTTGAAAAACACCCAGACCCATATTGCAGTGGTGATTGATGAATATGGCACGACTTCAGGTCTGGTCACTTTAGAAGACATTCTGGAAGAAATTGTCGGTGAAATTGAAGATGAACACGACAAGGTCGATGAAGAAGCCCAGTACATTATTCCCGATAACGATCCACACACGGCGAATACCTGGCTGGTTCAGGCACTTACACCAATTGAACACTTTAACAATGTTTTAGATGCTGATTTTTCCGATGATGAAGTAGAAACTGTCGGCGGTTTATTGCTTCAAGAAATGGGTCTAGTCAGCGATTTACAAGGTCAAGTGATTGAACTTGAAAATTGGGAATTTACCATTTTAGAAGCAGATGCACGTACTATTCATCTGATTCGAGCTGTCCGTAAATGAGAACTTACTTTGATAAGCTGTTAAATTCATCTCAACAACACAAGCAGCTCCCTTTTATTTATCCCTTTTTAATTTCGCTTTTTTCAGGTGCCGTGTTCAGTTTTGCACTGGCACCTTATTATTACTGGTGGCTGGCCATATTGTCGCCAGCTTTGCTCTATGCTTCGCTGCGTAAACGCTCTGCTCCACAGGCTTTTTTCATTGGCTGGGCTTATGGCTTTGGCTTGTGGTTTGTCGGGGCCTTCTGGCTGTATACCTCAATCCATGTTTATGGGGATACCAGTGCTTTCTTAAGCGTACTGATGATTGCCTTCATGGCCTTGGTGATGGGGCTATTTACCGCGCTGCAAACCTGGATCTATCGCCGCTTTTTCCCGGAAACACCCCTGACTTTTGCACCGCTGTGGATATTCTTCGAGTGGGCCAAAACCTGGGTATTTACCGGTTTTCCCTGGCTATTTGTCGGTTATGCCTTTACCGAACGTTTCCTGGATAACTATGCGCCCTTATTCGGTATTTTCGGCGTATCGTTTGTAGTGATTATACTGGCCTGTGCACTGGTGGAAATTCTGAATAAGCGAGTGTTCTGGATCATCCCCTCAGCCATCTTTCTGCTGGGTGCCTGGGGAGCTTCTTATCTTCAATTTGTTGAAAAAAAAGCTGAGAAACCGCTTTCCGTTTCCCTGATTCAGGGCAATATTCCGCAAGACCTGAAATGGCTGACCGAATACCAGATCAAAACCTTGATGATCTATGCCAATCTAAGCCGGACTGAATGGGGACGGGATCTGATCGTCTGGCCGGAATCTTCCATTCCAATGTTCCAGACGGATATTGAACCGTTTCTAGATGCCATGAAAGTTCAGGCCAATAAAACCGGAACAGCGTGGGTGACGGGTATCCCCTACTGGGATTTGAAAGAATCACAAATTGAACAACACCCAATGTACTACAACAGCATTATGGCAAGCGGTGATGAATCGAACGGCCTGTATAAAAAACAGCGTCTGGTTCCTTTTGGCGAATATGTGCCTTTATCTGGCTGGCTCAGCTGGGTACTGCCTGCATTGCAAAATGATCCGTCCATGAGCGGTTTTTCTCGCGGAGCGCGCGACCAGAACCCGTTAAATGTGAAAAACCATGCGCTGGGTGCGGCCATTTGCTATGAAGTGGCTTATCCCAACCTGACCCGTCGCAATGCCAGTCAAAGCGATTATCTGGTGACGGTGTCCAATGATGCTTGGTTTACTGGTACAGCGGGACCTTGGCAGCATTTGCAGATGGTACAGATGCGTGCCAAAGAAAATGGACGCTGGTTTATTCGTGCCACCAATACCGGGGTAACGGCATTTATCGATCATCACGGACATATTGTCAAACAGGCACCGACCGACCAAACTGCAATTCTTCGTGGTGAACTGCCTGCGATGCAGGGTGAAACCTTGTATATGCGCTTAAGTGATTGGCCAGTATTGATTATATCATTCTTGCTATTACTACTGGGTTGGCGCTTCCGGCCACGTAAGGTGGATGTTTCGTTTAAATCACGGCGTTGAAACTCCATCTGAGCTCCCTTCTTCAAGGGAGAAACAGTCCCCCCTTTCGGAATAATGCTGATCAGTTAAGGAGTTTAGAAATAAACTCCTTAATTTTTAGTAATCCATGGTGGAGTCTTACCGTTTTAAATCAAACTTTTGCAGCTCATTTGTTACTTTGGTTTCGCCCTGAGAAGCACTGCTTCGTAAGAGCAAAGGCATCTTGCGGAGCAATGCTCCTCACCGCAAAACTCGTCAGCCACTATCAACTAGCAAATTTGTCGCAGAAACAATCATTTTCTTAATGTAGTCCTGCCTCAAACAGTTGCGGATGACTTTCTCACATATCAAATACAGTCATGAATTTAAAAAAGAAAATACCAATAAATTTCTTAACTGACTGGCATTACTCCTTTCGAAAAGGGGGGATTTAGAGGGATTAAGTATTTTCACAAGCCACCACAAATCCCGCCCAACCTCCCTTTTCCAAAGGGAGGAGCCTTTTAAAAAGTAATTAAAAAAAACCGAGATATTTATCTCGGTTTTTTTTATGCACTGGATTTTATAATTGTGTGACGAGATAAGAAATCATGCTTGCTAAAAACAACATGGGAATGTAACGATAAATGCTCACTATACTTTGTTCTAAAACTGAAGACTGTTCTTGTTTTAATTTTAATACAGTCGCTTTTAATGCAGACCAAAAGCACAATACAAACAGGGCACTGAATAAACTGATGGCAAAAAATCCGACCATAATCTGGCTACTGCCTTCCGTCGCATTCCATAAGTTTAAAATGCCTTGACTGATGGGAAGTAAGCTCAAAATTAAAAGAACAGACTTGAGCATTGCCC
Source organism: Acinetobacter sp. G11 (assembly GCF_049808495.1). Lineage (NCBI taxonomy): Bacteria > Pseudomonadati > Pseudomonadota > Gammaproteobacteria > Moraxellales > Moraxellaceae > Acinetobacter > Acinetobacter sp. G11. Next base: position 74,151 of record NZ_JBNCAT010000003.1, on the reverse strand, counting down.
AATGAAATTGGTTAATTTCATCCGATATTATAAATGCTTTCATTCCATTCTCCTTGGCTAAAAAATGCCTTTAAGAATATTATGCTCAGTTTTAATTAAATAAAAAGACTATATATCTGGATACTTTACAATTATTGTAATCAACAAATATGGGAATCATTCTTATTATAATCCTTAAATCGTGGTTATTATATAATTTATTTTAAATTCAATATCTTAATATATATTTTATAATTAATATTTATTATCACTTCATCCTTTATTGAATAACCAGATGAAGTGAAATGATATATTTTATACCCTTAAAATAATTAAGGATTTTTAATTAAGGCTGATAATAAATATCGGCATCGGTATCTTCACCGCCTTCTTTACCGTCGGCACCAAAAGAATATAAATCGAATGCCCGACCTTCAGCACCGGGAATCACATATTGAATATCATTGTCCCAGCTGTCTTTCGGATAACCACCTTTGACATAACCGCCCTGCATCCAGTTTTTAGCCGAAGCCGGCTGATTTACCAAGGCATCTAAACCGCCATCTTGCATGGACGGATATTTCCCATTATCCAGTTTATATTGGTCTAAAGCCCCGGCAACGCCTTTTAAGGTAATGGAAGTGGTATCAACCTTGGCTTTTTCACCGCGCCCCATCACATTAGGAACAATCAGTGCAGCCAATACACCTAAAATTACAATCACCACCATCACTTCAATGAGGGTAAAGCCTGAGGCACGATTCACTCGAGTGCCACTCGAGCGTGCCGCAAGTCCGAAAGCTGTGCTTGAGGAGGAGATTTCATTCACAACCGGTTCAGTCTTTTTCATTCAATTTCTCTCATTCATCTTTAGAAAGTTTGATTCACTTTCGATTTTTCGTAGAATTTACTCTATTTCTGTTTAAATCATATTATTCATATTCACAATTGGCAGCATCACTGCAATCACGATCACCAGCACAATACTTGCCATCAAGACCAGCATCAAAGGCTCAAGCAATGCCAGCAAAGTAGAAATCAGTGTAGTCACTTCCCGATCCTGCATGGTCGAGGCACGCTCTAACATACGATCCAGCTCGCCCGATGCTTCGCCACTTTTGATCATTTGTACCATCATCGGTGGGAAATAACCACTGCGTTCCAGTTGTGTCGCCAGGTTACCGCCTTCAGTGACTCGCTCGGCGGCCAAATTGACCGAATCTCGGATGACCCAGTTATTACTCACCGCGGCGCCAATTTTAAGTGCATCCACCAAAGGCACGCCAGATTGGGTCAAAATTGATAAAGTACTGGCAAAACGTGCTGCATTGATACCACGGGATAATTTACCCAATAATGGCAATTTGAGCGTTAAACGATCAAATGCATAATGTCCGGCTGTGGTTCTTAAAAAACGTAACAGTCCCATCAGCCCCACAACACCCGCGATCAGTAAAAAGGGCCAAGCCACCCGAATAAAATCGCTGGTTTTCATTAAGACAACCGTGATCCACGGCAAGGTATCTTTACTTTGATCAAAAGTTTTGACAATGTCGGGAACCACATAAGTCATCAACCCCATCACAATGGCAAAGGACATCAGCATTAAAATGATGGGATAAATCATCGCGCCCTGCACTTTTTTTTGCATGGCAAAGCGGTTTTCGGTGTAATCCGATAATTGGTCCAGAATCAGATCCAGATGTCCTGAGCGCTCACCAGCGGCAATGGTCGCAATATAAAGCTCGGGCAAACGTCCGGATTGCTGTAAAGCATTGGCCAAAGAATGCCCCTCCAGTACTTTTGAACGCACGGACATCAACAAATTCTGCACATGGGCTTTTTCATTTTGCTTGCCTACCGCCCGCAGCGCCTCTTCTAAAGGAATTCCGGCTGCCACCAGAACTGAAAGCTGGCGGGTAAACAAGGCCAAATCATAAGCAGTGATTTTTTTCTGAAACCAGCGGGCTGAGTGATGCTTATCTTTTTGCTCGACAGGATCAACCGTCACAGGAATAAGTTCTTTATCCCTCAGCTGTTGACGAATTTGACGTGCAGAATCCCCTTCTAACACGCCTTTTTGCTGCTTCCCTGAAGCATCAATGGCAGTAAATTGATATGCAGGCATTGTAATGCTCTAATTTTCCAAAATTTGCTTCAGCGCTGTTGCGTCTGACCACCAAAATCATTCATATTCTTATACATAAATGATTTGCTCACTCTAACATAACTCGCCCTTTAGCACGACGAAATTTGATCAGGACCATTTGCCCCTTATTTATGCCAAATACACCATCAACGCCAGCCGACATTTATCGCATTCGTGTTGCCGTACCTGTACATCTCTACGACTGTTTTGACTACACCTTAACGGCTGAACAATACCGGCAAGCTGAAGTTGGGGCACGTGTGGCCGTATCGTTTGGACGGCAAAATCTGGTAGGTATTATTGTTGAAAAATTAACGGCCAATACCCCGATAGATCCGCGTTTTAAGCTCAAAGCCATCACTGAGCTGCTGGATGACCAAGCGCTGTTAGATCGAAAAATTTTAAGCCTGCTCACCTGGTCCGCGCAATATTATCAATTTCCGGTTGGCGAAGTTTTTCAAAGCGCCCTGCCAACATTTTTACGTCAGGGCAAACCCTATAATTTATTGGCCCGAATGTGGAAAGTGCTGGATTTGCATGCCGAAGACAAGCTGATGCGCTCTGAAAAACAGCAACAAGCCTATAAAGTGCTGAAATTACATCCTCAAGGCACCACGGAAAATATTTTAAATTTAGCCGGAATTGAAACGGCAACACTCAAGGCGCTGGAAAAAAAGGCAATTGTGGAGTGTATGCTGGAACATCAGGACTTTAGTCCGCAGCCCGTCACCCTGGCACAAATGCCCTTAACCGCCAATGAAGATCAGAAAAAAGCCATTCAACAGGTGTTGAAAGCCCAGAAAAAATATCAGGCCTTTTTACTGGATGGCTTGACCGGGAGTGGTAAAACCGAAGTGTATTTGCAAATCATGCAAGAGGTGCTGAAACAGGGCAAACAGGTCCTGGTTTTAGTGCCTGAAATTGGCCTGACCCCGCAGACCATCAGCCGGTTCCAGTCCCGTTTTCATGGCAACATTGTACTGCTGCATTCAGGACTGAATGATTCCAAGCGCCTGCAAGCCTGGCAGGCTGCACAAACCGGCAAGGCTTCAATTATTTTAGGAACCCGTTCAGCCATTTATACGCCGCTGCCAAATCTGGGGCTGATCATTCTGGATGAAGAACACGACCTGTCGTTTAAGCAGCAGGAAGGTTTTCGCTACCATGCCCGTGATGTCGCAATGTACCGTGCCCATCTGGAAAACTGTCCGATTATTTTAGGCTCAGCCACCCCGAGTATTGACAGCTATGCGCTGGTTGAAATGGGAAAAATGACCCGTTTAGAACTGAATCAGCGTGCCGGTGCGGCCGTCATGCCAAAGATTCATCTGATTGACCTGAAAATTGCGCAAAAACAGAATGGCATAAGCCAAAGCCTGATTGATGAGATTCAAAAACGTCTGGATAGAAAAGAACAGGTACTGGTGTTTTTAAACCGTCGCGGTTATGCCCCGGTGCTGATTTGTGAAAGCTGTGCCTGGCAAGCCAAATGCCCGCATTGTGACGCCAACTTTACCGTGCATCGCCAGCCTTATCAGCATTTACATTGTCATCACTGTGGCAGCATTCACCGTCTGCCCGAGCAATGTCCGCAGTGCACGCATAGTGAATTAAAGCCGATTGGTCTCGGTACCGCCAAAGTGGAAGAAAACCTGCAACAACTGTTCCCCCATTTCGACGTGATTCGGGTCGACCGCGATTCCACCAGCCGGGTCGGCAGCTGGCAAAAAATTTATGACAAGATTCAAAAAAGTGAACCGGTTGTTCTGCTTGGGACGCAAATGCTGGCCAAAGGACATCATTTTCCCTATGTCACTTTAGTGGCCATTTTAGATATTGATTCCGGCCTGCTCAGTGTCGATTTCCGTGCCACCGAACGCACCGCACAACTGATCGTACAGGTTGCCGGGCGTGCCGGACGCGGTGAACGCAAAGGTGAAGTCTATTTGCAAACTCTGAGACCGGATCACCCCCTATTAAATACCTTAATTGACAAGGATTACCGGCATTTCGCCAGACAGACCTTAAAAGAACGTCAGGCTGCCTTATTGCCCCCTTTTCGTTATGCCGCCTTAATTCGCTGTGAATCGAAAAGTCAGGAACAGAACCAGGAATTTTTACAGCAACATGCCCAGGCTTTAAGACAGGTTTCGGAAAACCTGATTGATATCTGGGGACCGATTCCTGCCCCGATGGAACGTAAGGCCGGGCGTTATCAGGCGCATATGGTGCTGCTGTCACAAGATCGGGCCCGATTACATTTTTATATCCGTACCTGGTGGCAAAATATGTTGCATGAAAAGCCCTCAAACATGAAACTGACACTCGATATAGATCCTCAAGAATTAAGCTAAATCAACATTTATGCTGTGCTTAAATTCCTTGAAATTAAAATAAATTCCAGGACAAACTAATGTCGCTACTGTTACAAATTACGATTTTTCTGGGTGCTTCGCTGCTCTTGGTGCCGCTCGCCAAGCGTTTTGGCATTGCCACGGTACTCGGCTATTTGTTTACAGGCATTCTGCTCGGTCCCAGCGTATTCAATATTGCCAGTGATCCGGAAGCGATTCAGGAACTGGCCGAATTTGGCGTGATTTTGCTGATGTTCATTATTGGTCTGGAGCTACGTCCACAACGGCTGTGGGAAATGCGCAAATCCATTTTCCTGATGGGCAGTCTGCAAGTCGGTATTACCGGGGTGATTCTGGCCATCCTGACTTTTTTTGTCTTAAACCAAAACCTTTCTGCCAGCTTTGTCATTGGTATGGCGCTGGCACTGTCCTCCACAGCCTTTGTGTTACAGCTGCTTTCAGAAAAGCAGCAGCTCAACACCACCTTCGGGCAACAATCTTTTTCCATTTTACTGTTTCAGGATATTGCGGCCATTCCGCTCTTGGCGATTATTCCCTTATTGGCGGGTACCGAATCGACCCATCATGGGGTGGCGTATTTTGCCGCAATTATTGCGACTTTTAGCGGCCTGTTCCTGTTTAGCCGCTACATGATGCGGCCATTTTTTCGCTTTGTGGCCAAAAGTGGCGCGCATGAACTGATTACCGCCGTCGGTTTATTTATTGTGCTGGGCGTGGTGGCATTGATGGATGTGCTCGGCATCAGCACCACCCTCGGCGCTTTCTTAACCGGGGTGTTGCTGGCCGACTCTGAATTCCGACATGAGCTTGAAGCCAGTATTGCACCGTTTAAAGGGCTGCTGCTAGGCCTATTCTTCATGACGGTGGGCATGACCACACAATTGTCACTGCTGGTGGATATGCCCTGGCTGATTATTGGCGGTGCACTCATTTTAATGCTGGTCAAAAGCGTGACCCTGACGGCCATTGCCCGCTATTTAAACTATTCATGGCGCAACAGCTTACTGCTTGCGACCTGTCTGGCTCAAGGCGGTGAATTTGCCTTTGTCGTCCTCAAGGTTGCCAGTAGTGAAAAAGTTCTTACTCAAGCCATGCTTGAGCCTTTGACCTTGATTGTAACCCTTTCCATGGTACTCACCCCAATGTTGTACTGGATCATCAGCAGCTGGATTCTTCCTTTAATAGATAAAGAAAAAGCCCCCGTCTATGATGAAATTCCAGACATCCACAACCCGATGATCATTGCCGGCTTTGGCCGTTTCGGACAGATCATTGCCCGTATTGCCCATTTACAGCACCAGTCTTTTACCGCCATTGACAGTAACCTGGAAAAAGTCGATTTCGTGCGCAACTATGGCGGCACGGTATACTATGGTGATGCCACACAACCCGATATTTTACGTTCCGCAGGCATTGAACACGCCAAAGTTTTTGTCCTGGCGATTGATGATATTGAAGACTCCATGAATGTGGCGCGCCATATTCGTTTAAACTATCCCAATCTGAAACTTTTGGTACGCGCCCGAGACCGCCATCATGTGCATTTACTGCGGGATTTGGGGGTCGAACTGATCTGGCGTGAAACCTATTTATCCTCACTGGGCATGGCTTATCGCGCTTTACGTGAATTAGAGATCAGCGAAGAAGATGCGTATAAGAGTATTGAACTGTTCCGTGATTACGATGAGAAATTATTGCTTCAACAGCAACGGGTTTATACTGATGAACAGAAAATTTATGAAACCCATCGTAATGCACTGGCAGAACTGGAACATCTATTTGAAAGTGATGCGCAAATTCGTCAAGAACCTACTGGCGTCAATTTACAACGCGGTCTAGAACATCAGCGTATTGATGTCACAAGAGATGATAGTAACTAGCTTGTGTTTTACAATATAGACACCATTAACACGGGCTATTGGAGAAATTTATGTCTGAATTACGTCAACGCTTTTATATTGAAAATTGCCCGATTCGTGGTGAAGTCGTCCATCTGGAAAGCGTTTTGCAAACAATTCTCGCGCAGCGTGATTATCCGCAAGCCATTCAAATTCTTTTGGGGGAAATGCTCAGCGCTACCGCCTTGTTAGCGAGCACCCTGAAAATTAAAGGCCGTATCAGCCTGCAAATTCAGGCAGCGGGCACCTTTAAATGGGCAATGGCGGAATGTAATCATTTAGGCCAGTTACGCGCATCAGCCGATTATGAAGAAGATCCACGCTTTTTCCAGGCGGAAAACAGCAGTACGGTGTTTAATGCCCTGGTCAATCCGGTGCTGTTTATTAATATCGAGCCTGAATTCGGTGAACGCTATCAGGGTATTATTGCGCTTGAGCATGATACCTTGGCCGGCTGTTTAATGCAGTATTATGATTTATCAGCACAAATTCCAACAAAAATTGTGTTGGCGAGTACAGCTGAACGCTCTGGCGGTCTGCTGATTCAACTCTTGCCACGCAACAGTGAAGAAGAACAGCAACGTGTGGATGAAGACCTTTGGCCACGCCTGACCATGCTGACCGAAACCTTAAAAGCGGAAGAACTCACAGATCTTGAACCGACTGAAATTCTTTACCGTTTATATAATGAAGAAGATGTGCGTTTACCTGAAGCTGAACGATTAAGCTTTGGCTGTACCTGTTCTAAAGAACGCTGTGCCAATGCCCTGATTCAAATTGGTGTAGAGGCAGTGCGTGAAACTTTAGAGTTCCAGAATCCGATTACCATGGATTGCCAGTTCTGCAGCACCCGCTACACATTTACTGCCGAAGAAGCTTTTGGTTTATTTGGTAAACACCTCAGTTGATTTTATTCAAGTGAACAACATCAGGACAGCTATAATCGCTGTCCTTTTTTTTATCTTCGCAAAAAATTAAAAATAAAATCCATTATTTTCTTATCTTTTTTACCTCATTTTTTTACACTTGTATTTTAAATATTTTAGCGTAAAATTTCATTTCAAAATAAAGCAGAACAATCTCAAATAATGCTTTATTTTTAATACATAAAAATAAATTAATAATTGGAAATATTGACCACATGAACACAAAAATAATGCTTAGTCTATTATTACTGCTGACCTGTCCTTTTATTCATGCAAAAGCCCTTGATTTAGTGGGTACATGGAAAGCGATTGATGATAAAACAGGATATGCTCGTGCTGACGTTCTTATCACCAAGAAAGAAAATGGAGGGTATCTGGGAACAATTATCCAGGTCCATGCCATTCCAAACCGTACTGCTATTGATCATTGTGAAAAATGCAAAGGATCACTCAAAAATGCCCCTCTGATTGGCTTGCCGATATTGTCAGGATTTAGGCAAAATCCTAAAAAGACAGATGAATTTATTGATGGTCAGGTACTTGATCCCCTTTCAGGTCATGTCTATCAAGGTAAGGGACGTCTCAATACACGAGGCAATGTCCTGACCTTACGCGGCTTTATTGGAACCAGTTTGCTCGGCCGGACCGTTTCCTGGATTAGAGTGGATTAACATGCTATTCATTCAGCACAAGTTTTTATCTCCGTCCTGTTAGAAACTTGTGCATCCTCCACATGTATCATCCCAAAATCCAGTGCAACATTCATCTCTATAACTAATCAATAAATTATTTTTTATTATTCACTTAGATATATCAAAAGATAAATTTCATGATTAAAACCTATAAAAATAATAATTTTTCCTCCTGAAAAGCCATATTCTGCATTCCGGTAAAATATTCATTAAATAAAATTTTAAATCTTTAATATCGAGTTCGGGTGTTTTTTAATCAAAAGGAAATTAAAAAATAAACCACACAACACTCCCCTTTATTTATGTGACTTATTTAGCAATTTAATCATTTGATTTTATAGATACTTATCGCTATAAATTAGGCGTTTTACTCTAAAAATATAAGACATTCATTTCAACAGGGGGAATTAATGAAGAATGTATATAAAAGTGTTGTGACAGGACTACTATTAGCAAGCCTCTCTTCATTCAGTTTTGCAGCAAACGATAATGACCCTTTGGTCGGCAAATGGAAAACCATTGATGATCGTACTGGTTATTCACGTGCCGATGTAGAAATCAGTAAAAAACCGGATGGCACCTATGAAGGTATCATCGTCGAAACCCGGAGTGTGCCGGGTACAGAAAAGATGGTCATCTGTACAAACTGTCCGGGCAACTTAAAAAATAAACCCTTTATTGGTTTACCTTTTATTTGGGGATTTAAACAAAATCCGGACAATCCACGCGAATTTAACAATGGTCGCGTACTTGATCCGATTGGCGGCAAAGTTTACAAAGGCAAGGCACGGTTAAGCAGCAATGGTAAGCGTTTAACCATTCGTGGTTTTGTCGGCGTATCGGTGATTGGTCGTAGTGTGACCTGGATTAAACACTGATCTTATTGATAAATTTCGGAGGTCCCTATTGAGGGGCCTTTTTTTGTCATGATTTGAAACAATAAGGTACAGATCTATACTGTTTCAGATTTATGAAAGGCATAATAATGATTAAAACATAATCAATTTTAGCTTCTTATTTATGTCTAAAAGTCATTACGAAGTTCTTGGCATTAACCGCAATGCCACACAGGATCAAATAAAGAAAGCCTACCGGAAACTGGCCCGAAAATACCATCCTGATGTCAGCAAAGAGAGCGATGCTGAAGAAAAGATGCAAAGCATTAATGTTGCCTATGACACCTTAAGCAACGAAGAAAAAAAAGCCGAATATGATTTTCAGCTGGATCATCCTGAAGCTTTTTATCAATCCGGGGCACAGACAGGAACCGGTGGTTTTGACAATACCCAGTTCTATCGGCAGGGCTTTAATCAGCAACATTCCAATTTTAGTGGTTTTGAAGATCTGTTTGGACGTTTTGGCTCGGGTTTTGGGGGCAGTAACTATCAATACCAGAACCAGCAAAGACAGCAACAGCGCAGTTATCAAGGCGAAGATCAGCATGCCAGTATAGAAATTGATCCTGAAATTGCTTATCACGGTACAACCCAACGGATTACCTTGCAGATTCCCACTTTAAATGCTTATGGAGAACCTGAAGTTCAACGCAAGACCTTACAGGTGAAAATCCCCAAAGGCATGAAAGAAGGTCAACACATTCGTCTGAATGGCCAAGGTCAGAGTGGCATTAATGGCGGCAAAAATGGGGATTTGTACATTGAAATTCATTACAAGGATACTGCCCAGATTCGGGTTGAAGGGGCCGATGTTTATTACAGCGTGAACATTGCCCCCTGGGAAGCTGCACTGGGGCAAAGCATTGAAATCTCTACGCCCGAAGGTAAAAAAATTCAGGTAAATGTGCCTAAAAATGCCAAAACTGGTCAACAGTTAAGGCTCAAGGACCAAGGAATTCCAAGCAAAGTCCCCGGCCATCTCTACCTGGTTTTAAATATTGTGTATCCAGCTGCGCAAACTGAACATGAACAGCAGGCTTATCAAGCTTTTTCCGAAGCTTTTGCAACATTTAAGCCGCGCAATGATTAAGGAGAACATCATGACGACTATTCATTATCGTGAAATTATATCTGATGAGTTTAATCCTGCAGATGTCATTGATGAACATTACAGTTTTGATTTAAAGCATTTTGCTGATGCGTGCGGGCAAAGTCCGGAATGGGTTTTACAACTCCTTGAATACGATATTCTGGACACGCGTCCAGAAGAAAGAATTCATCAATTTTTTGGTGATGATGTTTCGCGTGCACGTCGGGCCTACCGTTTGCAGCGCGACTTCGATGCCAGCTTTTCTGCGGTGGCAATGATGCTCGATTTGATTGATGAAGTGCAACAATTACGTAAACAGGTCAAGCACTTAAATGTAAAAGGCAATTAAGGCTACTTTGCTGTCTCCACCGTACCGTTTATAGATCAGGTATGTGGTGGTTATTTTGTTCTGAAATTCAACGCTGGAGAATAATCTAGGCTTATGAAAACCAAAGAATGCAATAAGAAAGTGAAGAGAATGTTTCCTGAACATCAGGAATTGATCCATAAACTACGGCATGATGATCCTCATTTCGCAAAAATATTTGAGAGTCATCAGGAACTTGATAAGGAGATCGCGCAGCTTGAGCTTAATCCGGTGAATTTAATTAATGACGATATTGATTCATTAAAACGCAAGAAACTTAAAATGAAAGATGAAATTTATAAAATTCTGTCCCAGAATGCTCAAGCAGGTTGATCTTGTCGCAAACTGCCAATGGCCAAGACCATTCTGGATTTAATTGAGCTGTACTGATGGCACATCAAACACAATAAGTCCGGATAAAAATGTGATAAAAACTGACCTACTATTTAAACTTGGTCAGTTTTTCAACTTCTTTCATGGTTTCTTTGACCGATTGCTTAATCGGCTGATAGTTTAAAAACCAGAACAGGTTCACGTGTTGATCCTGATGCTGTTGGGCCAGTAAATCGATGACGCTCTTTTCCCCACGCCCCACCAGATGGCGACGATAAAAATAATAAACCAGCAGTAGTGTAGTAAGCAGCATCACAATCAGCATGCTCCAAAACCCGGTTGGAGATTTTAAGCCTGGAATAAACTCAAAATTCATTCCATACACCCCAGTCAATAAGGTTAGAGGGGCAAATATCGCGGTAATAATGGCCAGAATACGCATATTTTCATTGGTCTGGTTGGCAATTGCAGAGAAATGCAAATCGATGGCTGCCTGAATGGAAGCGCGCAGTCGAACTGTATGCTTTTGAATTCGTTCGACATGGCTAACTAAATCATTCATCCGTACCAACATAATGTCTTGCCGTTCAGACTTTTTCTTGCCTTTTAAATGTGGGTAATTATCGACAATTTCATCGCGCAGTTCTTGCAAGGTATCAATCTGTTCTTCGCAGAGATTTTCTACTTGCTGAAAAGACATGCTTTCCTGTAATAACTGATCCCATTTGGTAAATCTGCGATGGCCCTGCAGTAATTCTTGCTGCCAAAACTCTACACGTCGGGTCAAAGGTACACGCAAATCTAAATAGCCATCTACTATGCTATTCAGCAAGCGTAAAGCCAAATCTAAAGGTGTAGTAGAAACTTTACGTGATTTGTTTTGCTCCTGCACAGAACGGGTAAAATTCATTTCTATCCGTGAGATATAATTCTCAACCGCCCTGTTGCCTTGTTCACGCACCGTAATCAGCACCTGAGGGGTCATGATAAAACTCACCGGTGTGGTAGCTAGACCAAACATCTTTTCATGCTGTTCCAGCGCTTGTGCTCCGGTTTTTATATCGTCATCCGGAGTGATCAGTTTACGGAAAATCAGCAGGTCATAATCTTCCAAAGTATCGAAGCTGCAGGGATGCTCCAGATTTAAAATATCTTTCACATGAAATTCATTTAATATTAGCTGAGTATATTGATAGATGTCTTTTTGCCATTCATCCGCACGATTCACCACATCTTCCCGGGTGCAATCAATCCACAGGAAGACCGGTTCAGCAGTAGCATTTTGGTCTTTTTGTACAAAAATATGCTGTTCGGTGGGATGTTGGTAGAAATAATAAACCTGCATATCAGCAATTCTCTAGGGTGCTTTTTTATTGTCTGATTGATGGAAATTTCAATAATTCAATCTGCAATAAAATTATCAGCGGTGCGAAAGTGTTAAGCAATAACATACAATTGAATTGGCATATTTGAAATCAAATTTTATGACTGCCCACAAAAAAGCCCTGAGCCAGCCAAAGGAATTTCTTTGGCAAAGCTCAAGGCTTTTCATCGTTTTGATTCACATGAGCTTAGTCATGTGAAACTCAAACACTTATGCTTGTTCGATGTCTTTCATAGTCAGTTTGATACGACCACGGTTGTCGACATCAGCAACCTGAACCTTGATTTCCTGACCTTCAGACAATACGTCTGAAACATTGGCAATGCGTTCGTTCGAAATTTGAGAGATGTGAAGCAAACCGTCAGTACCTGGAAGGATGTTGACGAATGCACCGAATTCAACGATACGGATCACTTTACCGGTATAGATTGTACCTGGTTCGATTTCAGCAGTAAGCGCCTGGATTTTTGCAACCGCAGCCATCGCAGCAGCTTTAGTTTCACCAAATACGCGAACTGTACCGTTGTCTTCAATGTCGATTGCTGCTTTGGTTTCTTCAGTGATTTGACGAATCGTCGCGCCACCTTTACCAATCACGTCACGGATTTTGTCAGGGTTGATGCTGATCACCTGGAATGTAGGCGCGTGCATCGAAATTTCAGGACGGGCACGTGAAATCACCTGGTTCATCGCATTCAGGATATGCATACGACCTGCATACGCTTGGTTTAATGCAACTTCCATGATCTCTTCAGTGATACCTTCAATCTTGATATCCATTTGAAGTGCAGTAATACCGTTAGCAGAACCTGCAACTTTAAAGTCCATGTCGCCAAGGTGGTCTTCATCACCTAGGATGTCAGAAAGCACTGCGAAACGCTCGCCTTCTTTGACCAGACCCATTGCAATACCGGCAACTGGTGCTTTAAGTGGAACACCTGCGTCCATCAGTGATAAAGAAGCACCACATACAGAAGCCATTGAAGATGAACCGTTCGATTCCGTAATGTCAGATACAATACGGATCACGTACGGGAAGCGGTCAGCTGCAGGAAGAACCGCTTGAACACCACGACGCGCCAGACGACCGTGACCAATCTCACGACGTTTAGGACCAGATTCACGACCTGTTTCACCTACAGAGTATGCAGGGAAGTTGTAGTGCAACATGAAGTTGTCAGTTTTTGTACCTGCTAATGTATCTACCATTAACGCATCACGTGTATTACCCAGAGTCGTTGTTACCAATGCCTGAGTTTCACCACGTGTGAACAATGCAGAACCGTGTGCACGGTCTAGAACGCCAACCTGTACGTCAAGGGCACGAACGGTTTTGGTATCACGGCCGTCAATACGTGGTTTGCCTGACAAGATGTTGTCACGTACGGTACGGTATTTAAGATCTTCAAACAGTTCGTTCAAGTCATCTGCAATACCGGTTTCGTCATTTTCTGGAACGAACTGAGCAACTGCTTCAGCTTGTAATGCATCCAATGCTGCATAACGGTCTTGTTTAATTGCAATCGTATACGCTTCAGAAATTTTTGCTTCGAACGCTTCTTTAAGTTTCGCGCGAAGGTCTTCGTTTTTAGCAGGAGCAGTCCAAGTCGATTCTGTTGCACCCGCAGCCGCAGCAAATTCTTTAATGGCTTGGATGGCAATTTGCATTTCGTCATGACCGAAAAGCACAGCGCCCAACATCTGGTCTTCAGAAAGTTCTTTCGCTTCAGATTCAACCATCAATACTGCAGATTCTGTACCCGCAACCACCAGGTCAAGGTCAGATTCTTTTAATTGCTCAAAGCTTGGGTTAAGAACGTATTCACCGTTGATTAAACCTACACGTGCCGCACCGATTGGACCACGGAAAGGCGTACCTGCAATTGCAAGCGCAGCAGAAGTACCAAGCATTGCAGCGATGTCAGCTTCCATCGTCTTGTCAGAAGATACAACAGTCGCAGTGACCTGGATTTCGTTGTAGTAACCTTCTGGGAACAATGGACGGATTGGACGGTCGATCAGGCGTGAAATTAAAGTTTCAGATTCAGACGCACGGCCTTCACGTTTACCGTAACCACCCGGAATACGACCAGCAGCATATTGTTTTTCTTGATAGTTAACAGTCAATGGGAAGAAGTCCTGACCTGCTTTAGCAGTCGGTTGAGCAACCACGGCAACCAGTACGGTTACACCGCCCATAGTAATCATAACGGTGTTGGCTTGACGCGCAACACGACCTGTTTCCAGTACAACTTGATGTTGACCAAATTGGAATTCTTTACGAACAATATTAAACATTGACATGTATTTTTCTTTCCTAGTTCTTTTGAACAGTTATTCTAGTGGAGACCCCTAAGGTTTGGCATTCACATCAACTGCATAAATGACAAAGCTTAGAAGCCGACCTCACTAGACTATAAAAATGTATGAATACACTATTTTTAAACACAAAGAAGGAGCGAAACAATCGCCCCTTCCCCATTACCTAACCAAGGCCAGGTATATTCTTAATTTTCAGTAATACGGCATTTAACATGCAATAGTCCGAAAAAATAAGTTTAATCGAATTAACGACGTAAACCTAAAGCAGCGATCAAAGCGCTGTAACGAGTAGCGTCTTTACCTTTAAGGTAGTCAAGAAGCTTACGACGTTGGTTAACCATACGGATAAGACCGCGACGGCTATGGTGGTCGTGTTTGTGTTCTTTAAAGTGACCTTGCAAATCATTGATTTGGGCAGTTAAAAGAGCTACTTGAACTTCAGGTGAACCAGTGTCGTTTTCAGCGCGAGCAAATTTAGCAACGATCTCTGCGCGATCTGCGTTTGTTAAAGCCATTCGATTTCTCCGAGATGCTTAAAAATTACATTTGATAGAAATCAATTGATTTCTCAATTGACTGCCGTGCATCACTACAGCAAGTGCGTTATTTTAAGGGAAAATCCGGGGGATTGCAAAAAGAGAAACCGCTTTTCATCTTTTTATATCAATCGATTGAAAAAGCTTTATTTTTTTCCTTTCTTTGATTCTACTTTGAATTTATACCTAGCCTGTTAACGTTCATTCAAAAAACCGGGGAAACTGTGTTACAGATGAAAAGCGCCTATTTTGATTTTTTCCTTATGGATGCATGATAGAAAAAAGCCCAAGCTGGGCTTGGGCTTTTTTTTGCGCTGTAGTTTCTTATGTTTTAATTATTATTCTTTTATTTATAGTCATAATTTACGCTTTTCGCGCTTATCGTTATAAACATTCCGTGTGTAAAGCTTTACTTCCTTATGTGGTAGATTCTGCCACAAAACATTGTGTAAAAAAGTCGACTTTCTCGTATCTACTTGTAAGTATTTTCGTACACTAATTATTATTTTTTATATTCCACACAACTCCAAAAACCTATCTTATGCAATTAAATCAAAAACTTAAAATCAAACAAAAATTTAACTTATACAAAAGCGCACCTGTCTGCCATATTTTATTTTGACTTATACCACAATCATTTAATAGTGTTCATTTCAGCCAATCATTTTTGTAATAAATCGCTTAATTGTGCATATAAAAAAGCCCTGTAGTCTCTCCCAAAACTACAAGGCTTAGCGGCTGTAAGTTTCCTCTTTATCCTTACTTCATTGTAAGTTCGCTGTCTTTCGACATTATTATTATATGATGGCGATTTTACTCAACTTTCCGTGTTGAGCTTTTTATGTGCAGCAATCATCTCAAAAACATTCCTAAAGCTCTATGCGCCAATTTCTCGAATCGTTGTAAGTAATTTCGTACAAAAAACCTGATTATTCATTTATGATTAACAATTTAGTGAATTGTTAATTTTATCTAACACACCACTTTTTCTTATGGTTTTGATGGTTAAAGCTTGTACAAAAGCCTCTTGATCAGCCAGCACACTCACCACTTTTTTGGCACGGGTAATTGCAGTATACAGTAATTCTTTACTGAGCAAATTTTTCGCAGCCTCATCCAACACCACTGCGGTATGAGTAAATTCCGAACCTTGTGATTTATGAATGGTCAATACAAATGCCGTTTCAATACTTTTCGGTAAGCGGGTTGCCGGCACCCATTTTTCCAGACTCGGGAAATAAACTTCAAACTGTGACTGTCCATCTCGGCTACGCTTAAAACAGATCCCGATGTCTCCGTTCGACAAGCCCAGTTGATAATCGTTATAGGTCATCATGACCGGACGACCGACATACCAGTCGCCTTGCTTGCTCATCAGTAGCGATAAAGCCTCCAGTAAACGCTGTTCAATTTGCTGGTTCAATTGGCTTAAACCGAAGGCACCATGGCGAATAGCCGCCAAAATCCGGTAATCATCAAAGGTCTTGACCACCTGAGCGACCCAAAACTCAGGTTCATCAGCGGTTAAATAGCTTTTCAGCACTTCAATATAAGGCTGGTAACCCAACATTAGTTTGTCGTAATACGCTGTCCGGTCAAATTGCCTGGACAAATGAGCAGGAAGGTATTCCAGCTGGATCTGATCCGCCATTTCAGCCTGCAAGGATACCGCCCGGATTTCACCCGGAGCAACCACTTGCTTGGCAAACTGCTCGAGTAATGCTGCAGCGTTTAGTCTGGATTCTTGCTCTTGAATAAATTTGGCCATTTGCCCAATCAATGCCCCCGCTTTAAAACGGCGACTGTTTACCAGATGAACGCGATTTTCAGCCAGAGCCGGGACATTTTGTAAGTCGGCCAACACGGCTCCCACGTCCACTGCGGCCAGCTGGTCAGCATCGCCCAGTAAAATCAGGCGGGCCTGATCCGGTACTGCTGATAGCAACATATTGGCCATACTCAAGTCCAGCATGGAGGCTTCATCCACCACAATCACGTCATAGGGCAAAGGCTGCTGGGCATGAAAACGTGGCTGATAGCTGGTTCCCAACTCCAATAAACGGTGAATGGTAATGGGATTCAGCTGCCTGAGCTCATCCGTCACCAGGTCTTGCAATTTTTCATCATTGAGTGAGTTTTGCAGCGCTTCTTTCATGCGCTGTGCAGCCTTACCGGTCGGTGCAGCCATGGCAATGCGAATATTTGGCATGGCCTGATTCAGCACGGCAATAATTCGCGCCAAGGTATAGGTTTTTCCAGTTCCCGGCCCGCCGGTAATGATATTCAGTGCCTGCTTCGCCACCATCTGCAAAGCCTGGATTTGATATGGGTCAGTGATTAAATCTGGATAAGCGGCAAGATCAACTGCTGCAATGGTTTGCTGTTTGAGACGTGCCACTTGCTGAGCCAGAGACTGCTCCATCGCCCAGTAACGATATAGATACAGATGCTGCTGATCAAAAACAAAAGGCGCGATCTGATCTTGCATATTGCCTTGAATATTTTCAGCCAAAACCACTAAATCATGCAGCGTATCCGCTTGCTGCCGAGTTGCAGAAATACAACTGTCGCCGTGTTGAACTGCTTGCAGAACCTGTTCAATAATATCGCTGTTATCTTCGTCCTGCGGTACATGGCTAAACGGCTGCTGGCGAATAAACCGACTCCAAGTGCTGATCCATGCAGCACTTTGATCATCTTTATACTGTTTATTTTCCACACAGTTATCCTCAAAGTTATCCACAGCTTAATCTATTGTTTAAAAGCTATTAATTTTGACAATTTAGGCACTTTTGCTGCTTTTATCTTCAGCAAAACAGCCTAAAATCGCATCAAGCCGCAGTATAAATTCGGCCTCCGGCTTCCAGTGATAAAAGCCCTGTTCCGCCTGTCCGTTCATGCCGCGCAAATACAGATAACTTGCGCCGCCCAAATGTTTTTCAATGTCATAGTCCTGCATGTGGACCGTTAAATAGCGGTGCAACGCGACCAGATACAAACCGGCCTGCAGCCAGTAGCTGGCCTGCGACATGCTCTGCCTAATTTCCACCTCCAGATAATGCGACTGATCGGTGCCTAAAAAGTTACTTTTATAATCGGCAATGTGATAGTGCTGGCCATCAAAATACACCAAATCGATGGAGCCGGTGAGATAGCGTGCCGAATTGGCCGGGTTAAAATCCAGCATGTCAATGCCATGTTCTGCATACAATTGATGGATACGCTGGATGGCCAGAACATGGTCCGACAGGGACAGATAAAAGGGAAATTCGGCCAGATATTCATGTTCATCCAGCTGATTGAGCTGAAAATCCTGATGCAGAGGCGTTGTTAACACCTCGGCTAGCCATTCGCCCATCCAGCCAATCAGCTGTTCTTCATCTGCTTGCTGAAACTCCTGCTCATATTTTGCAGTAAGTTCTAACCATAAACCAGGATAATCATTTTTAAAGCGACGGCGAATTTCCAGCGGCCAGTCTTGCTGATCTTTAAAATCAATATGTTCAAAAATTTCATGCAAGAAAGTTCCAGCGACCGTTCCCATCGGAAAATTCCGCTTGATCCACGACAGCGGTTGTATTGATGTCGTTTCAATCGGCTCAAGCAGATGGATTTCATCTGCAGCACTTGGCATTTGTTCGGTATTTACCGCCAAGGCATCCATAGCCTGTTTACGGCTTAAATGCTGTGCCAAGGCACTGAAACTGGTTTTGGAACGTGGATAAAACCGCTGTGCCGGAAACTCCAAAGCCTGTAAAGGCAAAGGTTCGGGTTGATGTTTGGCCTGCAACTTCACCGGTCTTTCATTAAGCAATGCTTCGTCAGTACTGGCAGGATGCACAAAGTCTTGCCCACGCCAGAAAGCCAAACCATGACTGGACTTGCCTTCTTGATCCTGCAACATGGCATAGACTCGATGGCTGGCCCTAGTCAGCGCCACATACCAAAGCCGGTGTTGCTCTGCGACAGCACGGGCATTGTGTTGATCAACGGCATTTTGATCCAGCAAGTTTTTGTCATTCACCGCAACCACACGCTGAATGTCCACTTTCCCCGTCACCGGATGCACATGCTCGACGGTGGAAAAATTCAGGGTTTTGTTCATTTCCCTAAAGTCTTTATCCGCCCCCAGCAAAAACACAATTTTAAACTCCAGCCCTTTGGACTGGTGGATGGTCATCAGCTGCACCCCAGCCTCATTCGACAGTTTGCGTTCCAGCTCCCACTCGCGTTCCGCCGGAGATTGCAGCTGTTTCAGATACCAGTGATACAGTTTTTGTGCGCCCTGATACTGTTCACTGTGCTGACACAATAATTCGGTCAGATGACGCAGATTGACCACGCTGCGTTCATTATCGCGGCTTTGGGTGGCGACCAGGTTTTTCCAGACCTGAAACAGGTTCAGACAGTATTGCCACGCGGTTAAAAAGCCTTTTTGCAGCCACATTTCCCGAATGCAGTCGAAGTCGTAAATGAACTGGCTCAAGCCATCGGCCTGGGCTTCCAGCTGTATCAATTGCTGTAAATTGAAACCCAATAAACGGCTGAGCAAGGCGCGCTTGATTTTGCCTTCGTCATAAGGATGCATGATGGCAGCCAGTACTGCCCCCACATCCTTGGCAACTGCATGGTCAAACACACTGCGCTTGGAAGGACGATTGACCCGAATGCCCAGACGTTCCAGTTCATACTGGGCTTTATCCAGACCGTCATGGTTTTTCGATAAAATCGCGATGTCATTTTCAGTCAGGTATCTGGGACCGGTTTTTTCTGCCAGATAGAGTTTTTCTGCAATGCCCTGATTAAGTAAGTCGCGAATTTTCCAGGCCACCTGCAGCGGCTCATGCTTTTTATCATTCAATAATAGCCAGCGTAGCGGCTGATGATTTTCACCCTGTGCATCGATGAGTGCCGGATGGGGACGCGAACCGGCTTCAACCGGGCTATAAATCACCTCTTCACCAAAATCCATCTGCCGCTGAAACAGGGCATCCACAGCCTGCACCAGCACTTTAACCGAACGGTGATTGTGGCGCAGGCTGTATTGCCGTCCCTGTTTGGACAGCACATCGGCACGGGCTTTGTTATAGGTCAGCATGTCGCCGCCACGGAAACCGTAAATCGCCTGTTTCGGGTCTCCGACCATAATCATGCAGCCCTGCATATAGCGTTTCTGGTCGCGCCAGATCCGCGCCAGCATATTGTCTTGATCCTGGTTGGTATCCTGAAATTCATCCACCAGAATCAGGGGATAACGGGCTTGCACAAACTTGGCAAAGCGTAGTCCCTGCTCGCCTTGCAAGGCTTCTGATAGCGTGCGAATCTGCTGGGCAAAAGTGGTTTCGCTTTTCTGCTGCAGCACTTGCGGCAGGCGTTTTTTCACTTCTTGACTTAAATAAAACTTCAAATAGGCATCCAGCAAATCCAGATCCAGATTGAGCTGGGACAAAGCCTCGCAAAAACTTTTTAACGCTTGCATCACCGGATGCTGTTCAAACTGATGTAGCACCTCTTCTGCACATTTATTCAGAACTTTTTTGGTCGCCAGATCGGTCAGATTTTTCAGGGTGGTTTCAAAATGCGGGGCAAATAAGGCATAGCAGCGCTGTTCAGCCAAAGCCTGGATAAAAGCCGGTAAATCGTCACACAAGCTACGTTGCATCAAGCCATCGGTGCGCCATTTTTTGCCAATAACCGAATGATATTGACCCTCTGCCGAATAATAATCGCTCAGGCTAGCAATCAGGCTTAAATCCAGCTGAATAAATTCATCCACCAGTTGCTCAAACTGGTTTAAATCCAGCTCGGGTGCCTGCACTTCCTGAAACTGTGCCGAGGCAAAGTTCAGGCTATTTTCCACCACCGGCACATAGGCATCCTGCGACTTCAGCTTTTGATTCAGCAGCAGATAATCGACCACATTCTGCGGCTGCAACTGAATCCATTCACGCAGCACATCATGAATCAGCTGATAAGTATAGCTTTTGGCATCATCGGTAATATCGGCCCGTTCAATTTTTCCGCTTTCAAAGGAAAATTCGCGCAGCAGCTTTTGGCTGAAACTGTCCAGTGTGCCAACAAACAGTTCATCCAGCTGGTCAATCACCAGTTTTAAACGTTCACGGGCAAAATCCACTCGCGTGACATACTCGCTTAAAACTTTCTGGAATAGAGGATCGGATTCAGCTGCTAATTTGGTCTGAAGCTCCGCTTGGGTCAGGGTTTGACAGCTGTCGAAATAACGCAGGGTTTCCACCAGCCGTGCCCGGATACGGTTTTTCAGCTCTGCGGCGGCGGCACGGGTAAAGGTGGTGGCAATGACCTGATTGGGCAGATACGGGCCAAGAAAAATCCGCACCATCAGACTGGACAGGGTAAAGGTCTTTCCGGTACCGGCTGAAGCCTCAATCCAGTGCAAGCCCTTGAATTGCATGTCCACAATCGGGTTAAACGACATTAGGTGTATTGTTTGAGGATGGTTCATATTCTTTTTTATTCTTTAATCGCCTGTTGATGCATAAACACCGGTTGATAGAGCTGATAGGAAAATTGTGCGCAGGCATCTTCCAGCAAGGCGGTGGCATCCTGTTCCTGTAAAATAAACTGCCAGTCGCGGTGCATTTGGGTGGCTTCGTTATCCGTCACCGAAAAACCGCTAAACTTGCCATCTTCATGCCAGTCTTTATAGATCACATCCATATCGTCAATGCACATCTGGTTGTGTTCATTCGGCTGCCAGTCATGTTCTTTATCTTTTTCAGCAATTTTCAGCAGCAAGGCGGCTGGCAACACCAACGGCTGGCTTTGCCCATATTTCCAGGCGGCCAGCCAGTGATTCAGCCATTCACGGGCTTTATTCGAGGTCACGCCATGACATAAAATGGTCCGGTCACTGAACACCACAATCCGCGCCAGTTTTTCACCGCCATTCCCTAAATTCAGATAGGCCAGCCAGAGCAGATATTCCAGCCAGACTTTGGCACGACGCTTGGCACGCGCGCTTGAAGCATCCAGGCTGACCCATTTTTCTGCACTGTTTTTCGGTAAATGAATGTTCATATACACATGATCATTCACCTTCCACACTTGCTGTGTGGTCGGGGTCACTTCAGGGGCATATTTCAGCAAGCGGTCTTTTAAACGCTGCTGTTCAACCACACTCATTTGCCAGCTGCTTTGTTGCAGTTTGCCTATCGGCAGCTGATCCATCAGCAACTCAGGCTGTGCCGTACCCTGCTGTTTTTGCAGGAACTGGCGCACGGCATAACGCCCCAAACCATCCAGCAACAAGGGTTCCTGTACGGCAGGCAGATCTTCAGGACGCAGATTTTCCACGCCCAAGGTTTTTAAATATAACCGTGCCGGGAAAGTGACGTCCTGAATCCACTGATGACTGTCTAGCACCAAGACATCCTGCTGCAGATGCTGATAAGGCGTATTCACCCATGACGAACGCTGTCCGCTGGCATGCCGAATCTGTCCCGCCACACAGAACCACTGGTCCTGATATCGCACCGGTCGGGCCGATTCAAATCCGACCGGATCAAAAGGCAATAAAGGATGCACATGATACAGCGAGCGTAGTTGCTCTGGCACTTCCACACCATTGATCTCTACAGTGGCATCAGTTTGGTTGTCCGCTTGTTTGCTCTGAACGATAAAAGCCAGATGCTGCACCAGTTCCTGCACCACGGTGGAGGGATCACGCACTTCTCCATCGTTAATGTCAAAGCCGTTATAAAACAGCCACAGGTTGTCCTGAGCCAGCAGCAGATGGTCTAAAAATGCGCCCTGATCATCTTCCAGACGCGAACGGTCGCCGAGCTGGGGCTTCAGCAAATCCATCAAATCAAAAGGCAAATGCTGGCTACGATTGGGAAACTTGCCGCTGTCCAGTCCAAGTATCACAATCAGTTTATATGGTACAGGGCGAATCTGTCCGATCTGGCTAAAGGTAATCTGCCCGGTCGGTTCGGCATGGTCCAGCTGCATTTCCAGGGTGTTGTTAATTTCTGCCAGTAAATACGGCAGAGGCAAACTTAAACTGCGCAAGGCATGATGATCGTGCTCATCGTAGAAACTGGCCAGGGTCAGCATCCGTTCCTGTTTTTTGATGATTTTATACACGGTCGATAAGGACTCGACACCAGTTTCTTCAAACTCGGCAATATCCTGCATCAGACATTTAAGCCACTGTTCAACTGGTACATTTTGGCCTTGTTCGTGCGCAATCATCCAGTCACGGCGTGCGTCAAAATCCTGATAAATTTGGATTAGTTTGCCAATCAGCTCAAAATCGCTGGGCAGGACTTGGGCAAAACTCAGCGTGCCCTGAAACAGGCGATGCTCAGGAATGGCAATCCCCAATGCAAGACGATCCAGCGCAAATTTAAAACTGAAACGGTAATCTTCATCGCCTTCACACAGGCTACGTTTTAAATGCTCGGCATCCAGCCCACGTTTAAAGCCGGCAGCAACGAGCAACTCCGTGATGCGTTCAATGGCGTTGACCTCTAAGCCATAGCACTGCTGGGTCGCATTCAGGCTCAGCCAGTCGGCAAAATCTTCAATGCTGAAACGTCCCTGAACCAGTTCAATCCGGCCCAGTACCGCTCGCCAGGCATTCAAGGCATCCAGCTGGGCCACACCGGCAATTTGAATCGGCAGATACACACTGTCTCTGGACAGTTGATGACGACTGCCCGCTTTTTGCTGGATCAGGTCACGTTCGCTCGGCGGCGGTGCAAATACGCTACGGATTAGCGGTTCCAGCTCGCTTAGACTTGGACTGAGGACCAGAATGTCACTTGGTCGACGTGGCGCTTCTTTGCTGCCCTGTGCCAGCCAGTGAATCAGCTGTTCTTTTAAAACTTCCAGTTGGCGCAAACTGGAATGGCAGACATGAATCTGGATGGAATCATCCTGTTCATCCAGCACATATTGATGCTGCTCTGGCTCCACCAGATACAAGATATCGGACTGGATTTTACCAAGCAGATGATCTTTATATTCATCAATAAAGGCATCTGCCCAGACCCCATCTTCCCCCGACGACAAGTTTGATAACAGGGAGAAATGGTCACGTGCCTGCTTACCAAAACGGGTCAATAAAGGATGACGCGACTCACGCTGCTCTGCATTGAAATTTAAGGTAAATTCCTGAAAAAACTGTTCAATATCGGCATCGCTGGCTTTGGGATTTTTGGCAATAAAGCGCTCTTTTACCCGCAGGTCATAGCGTGCTTTCCAGTTCGGATCGACACTGTCGGCCCAATATTCCTGTGACGGGTTATAGTGCAGAATATAGATATCAAGGTACTGTCCCAGACGGCGTAAAAACGCCAGCTGCATGGGAGGCAAATCCAGCAAGGTAAAAATCACCAGCTGTTGCGGCAATCTTTTGAGTGCCGCCTTGCGTGTCTCCGGATTATCCAGAACCTCCCAGAACATGGCATCAATACTTTGCATCTGTTCAAAGTCCTGATGAAACACTTCCTGCCACAGCCAGCGCTGCCAGGCTTCCAGTTCACGGGCCTGATTCAGGGTAAATTCAGAAATGTCGCTATTGGTTTTAAAGAACATGTCCTCAATTGGAAGTTCCTTATTTTGTCCCCAAGCCTGCAACCAGTTAGTTGGACAGCTGCACATCTGCGCGGGACAGTTTTTCTGGCAATACCCGCGATATTCCATGTAATGGCTAAACAGGCGCGAAACCTGCTCTGCCACCCAATACAGCATGCCCTGCTTTTTCAGCTGTTTTTCGATGCCCTGTTCCAGGCGGTCAGCGCTGTCATAAATGCGCTGGACGATGGAATGCAAAGGATGATCAAGCTGTAAAGGATTCTGTTCACTCTGGATAAAGGCTTTCAGCGCCTGAAACACGCGCCACTTGATAATAATTCGCGGAATATTGGCTTTACGTACCTGTTCTTTTTGATCGACCAGTACCCATTGATAGGCGGACCACTGGAAACCGCGAATCCGGTGATGAAACTGTGTATTGGCACTGATGCCTTTTTGTTCGGCCAGTTTCTGGGTCAGCCAGGCTTCAACCGCATGTGACGGCACAATAAAATGTTGGGTTTGCAGCACCTGAAAAGGCGTGGTGGCAGGCTTATTCACGGTCGTCAGCATGGCGTGCACCAGCACATCAATACGCTGACTTTGAATCACATGAATGGCCATTATTGAATTACCCCAATATTTTTTAAAAATGAAACGCCTACAAAAGCATAAAGATTATTTACTATACAATGGCATCTGTCTATGTCACTTTTAGGTGGATGCTGAATTTAAAAATGCTTTGAAATTCACACCTTAATGATGGTTGAATAGAACAAATAACACGAAATTTAAGGTATTTACATGATGAAAACAGACAAAACTCCAGACACAATCGACCCTAATTTAAACTTGGAAAGCATTCGGGCAGAATGCCTAGAACTTGTCAAAAAACGTGCTTACTGCTCTGCAGGAGCAGCCGTCATTCCGGTTCCATTTCTGGATGTGGTCATCGATGTCGGAATTTTGTCACAACTCATTCCGGAAGTGAATGCACGTTTTGGTTTAGCTCCGGAACAAATCAGTGTCTATGATCCCAAAACCAAACAAGTGCACTGGCAGGAACTGCGTAAACGTGGGGTAGAATTTTCCGGCCTGGTGGTGGCGCGTACCGCAGTGAAAAAATCCCTCAACAATGTGGTAGCCAAGGTCATCACCAAACAGGTGACCAAATTTATTCCTCTGGGCGGTCAGATTGTGGCTGCAAGTTTAGGCTATATTGTGATGAAAAAAGTCGCAGGCGCTCACGTAGAAGACTGTTACAAAATTGCCAAAGGCATTCAACAAAAACAGCAAGCCCAGATGGCGAGTTAATCCCCCTCTCGATTTAATAAAAAATTCATCCTGCAGCTGAGAACCTAATTGGCTCTCAGCTGTTTTAAAATGGCTCTTAATATTTCTAAGCGCGCGGTATTTTTGTCATCGTTGGCAATAATATGCCACGGTGCATAATCGGTGCTGGTACGTTCAAACATGTCGGCGGCTGCATCCAAATAAGCATCCCATTTTTCCCGATTGCGCCAATCCTCTGGAGTGATTTTAAAGCGCTTGTTTGGCGTCTCTTCACGGGCTTTAAAACGGGCGGCCTGTTCGTCCTTGCTAATCGCCAGCCAGAATTTGATCACCACGGTTTGACTATTGACCAGATCCTTTTCAAAACGGTTAATTTCCTCATAAGCCCGCTGCCACGCATGCTCGCTGATCAGCCCTTCTACGCGCTCTACCAGCACCCGCCCATACCAGGAACGGTCAAAAATCCGGATGTCTTCATTGGTCTGCAACTTGGTCCAGAAACGCCACAAATACGGATGGCGCTTCTCATACCGTTCTGGGGCTGCAATACTGTGAATATCATATTCACGCGGATCCAGATTTTTCACCAGCCGTTTAATGGCTCCGCCCTTTCCTGCCGCATCCATGCCTTCAAATACAATAATGGCTTTACGGTCATCAAAACGTAACGCCTCGGCTACTTTTACCGACAGTTCTTTCAGTTCTTTTTTATAGTCTTCCTTCGTGGTGGGCTGATTTTCAGGATGTAAAAGCAGCTCGGGAACAGCAGCCGGTTTCCATTTGCTTTTCACTTCGCTCACATGCTCTGGACAGTTTTTCATCGCCGCCAAAATAATCTGTGCAAATTGTTGATTACGGGCTTTTTCATCCTCACAATCAATGATGTTCCAATCCTTGATAAAACGCTGACTCAGCTTTTGCAAACTGTCGTATTGCTTTTTATTACGCCAGTCCAGACCATGTAATTTATGCCAGCGCACTTCATGGGGATCCAGGTTATCCATTCGTTTCTGCAAGGACTTCCAGGACAGGTCAAACCAGACTTTTACCACATCGACATGATTATTTTTCAAGTCCTGCTCAAAAGCCTGCATATCGGCAATATAAGCATCAAACTGCGACTCATCCAGAGGCTTGGACACATGCAAAGCTGTGGCCAGCAAATCGCTATACCAATTGCCAAATAACACCATGAGCTGGCCTTCGGCAGGAATAGAGTTTGCATACGGCTGCCAGTAGGTCTGTTGATTGTTGAACATGTTGGCGGCATCGGCCTTGACCAGCAAATAACGCGGATCGACCCATTCACGCAGCTGCTTCACTGCCTCGCCCTTTCCAGCCAGCTCGATGCCATTGACCAGCACCAGCACACTTTTGGCATTATTCTGACCCCGGGTATTTCTTAGCAGGTATTGGGCTTCAATCAGATTCAGGGAAAGCTCATCTTCATCCAGCAGCGGATTTGTTGTTTTTTTCAGTGTCATCTGTTCCCCATCCTTTATTCTAAATCGCAGTCTATTCAAGCATAATCCAAGGCTGAATTTGAACACATAGTGTTTATGTTGCTCATAATTGCTGCATTTTCTAGCAAACTGACTTAATTTAAATCATTTTTCTGGCTGTTTGTCATAGCGACTTTGTCCGTCTCGCTCTAATATTTAGTCATCTAAAAAATAATAGAGACACAGAATGTCTAAACTGGCTGCATTAGATGATCTTTTAGAGTTGTATTATCAATTGAATTATCATCAAAACTCTGAGATTTTTCGGCGTCTGCAAGAGGTACAGGCCTGGCAAAAACAGCGCATGCAGGCCACCCATAGCAAACAGTTTGCTGAAAAGCAGAATGTGTTGATGTCGGAGTACTTCCTGAATCGTCTGTATGGTGGTCCAGATTTTGATGCACTGGCTGAGCAGATTGCCCGTTTGATGAAATATGCGCACAAGGCTGAAAAGCTGATTCCTGAAAATGCTGTAAAAACAGGCACATCAGGCGTATCTTTGGCCATTTTGGCGGTGCAGCTTGATGAACAGGTGGCGATGCAGCTCCTTGAAGATTATCATCCGCACGAAGCTTTAAACGATGAAATGATGCGTTTGACTTATCTTAAACTTGATCAGGGGCAATCCCGTTTAAGACAGCTGGATTTACTCGACCAGCTGGGTTTTAGCCTGGATAAGTACATGCGCTCGTTTATGGTTCAGACTGCATTTAAAATGTGTAAAGGTGCAGCCAGCAAATATAATTTCGACATTATGTATGAATTTATGCAGGATGGCTTTTTGGCCATGAAACCGTTAAAGTCAGCTGAGAAATTCGTGAAGGATTTTACTGCGGTTGAACGTCAGATTATCCATAAAGTTCATGCCGGCGATCCTCACCCGTTTTAGTCAATTATGTTGTGATGGAAATAACAAATTGAGCAGTGAATAAAAAATACAGAGCAGATTTCTGTATATTATTCATAACAATTGCATGCTGATTGCTGTACAACGTCCTAGAATCTGTCATCATGCAAGCACTGCAACATTAACCCTATTTTTATGTTAGGAGTGACTCTAATGTCTAACGAAAAGCAAACGCCTACCTCTGCCTCTGAGCTGGCACAAAATACAGACAAAGTGAGTCCTTTCTTAACTGAGCCTCTTCCGCAAGGCACTGCCCAAGGTCAGCAACAATCTTTACAACAACAGTTGACCGATACGCCAGTGACCGGTTCAGTACCCAAATACAATCTGCCGCGTGGTGCCAATACCGGGAATGTCGGTCCGACCACCCACTTCGGTTACCAGACTGTCAGCAGTGAAGATAAAGCCCAGAAAGTCGCTGAAGTATTCCACTCGGTTGCCAGCAAATACGACATCATGAATGACCTGATGTCCTTCGGTATTCACCGTTTATGGAAACGCTTTGCCATTAATATGTCAGGCGTACGCCGTGGTCAGCACGTACTCGATATTGCTGGCGGTACTGGTGACCTGGCCAAAGTCTTTAGCCGTGAAGTCGGCCCGACCGGCCATGTGGTTCTTTCAGACATCAATGAATCGATGCTGAATGTCGGCCGTGACCGCTTAATTGATGCCGGCTGTACCAATGTGGACTTCGTTTTGGCCAATGCTGAAACACTGGAGCCATTTGCAGACAACAGTTTTGACCTGGTGACGATCAGTTTCGGTTTACGTAACGTGACCGATAAAGATGCTGCGCTGGCTGCCATGTATCGTGTACTTAAGCCAGGCGGCCGTTTATTGGTGCTTGAATTCTCTAAACCTGTATTCGAGCCATTTTCTAAACTGTATGACCTGTATTCGTTCACAGCTTTACCGATCATGGGTAAAATTATTGCCAACGATTCTGAAAGTTACAAATACCTGGCCGAATCCATCCGTATGCATCCTGACCAGCGTACGCTTAAAGGAATGATGGAAAATGCCGGCTTCCAGAACTGTGACTACCACAACCTGACGGGTGGTATCGTTGCCGTTCACCGTGGTTTTAAACTTTAAGGTTCCCATTCATGTGGTCAATTCTGGCACTGGGTGCCGTTGAACGTGTGATTCACCATTTCATTGATCTGGATGTGATTACCCGCATCCAGTTAAATGCATTGGCTGGCAAAATGCTGCGTGTGGTGATTGCCTCACCGCAGCTTTCTGTAGATGTATTCTTTGATGATGGCAAGGTTCGCCTAGAGCCAACAGCCACTGGACATACTGAAGCTGCTTCGATTTTTGAACAGCGGCCTTATGAAGCCAACAGCTCACAGATTTCTGAAGCCACTGCGACTTTACAAGTCGGCAATGTCGTTGAACTGCTGAAACTGCTGGTTTCAGATGAAGTCGGCAATATTCCGCTGCAAGGGGACTACAAGTTATTGCAGGAAATCCAACGTATCATGCAACAGGCTGAACCGGATTTGGCTTCGCATTTAAGTCCGTGGGTTGGCCCTGCCCTTGCCCATGAACTGGGCAAAATCCAGCTGGCACCGAAACATTTAAAACGGTCCTTAGAAAGTTATTTCTTCTTTGCTGAAGATGCGTTAAAAGAAGATACAGGCTTATTTGCTGCACGTTGGCAAATGGATGATCTGCAACAAGATACCCGAATTTTCAATCAAAATTTAGACCGTGCTGAAGCCAAAATTCAACAGCTTCAGGCACAGATTGATGCTTTAGATACACCTCCTGCTTCACCTCAAGATTAGGTAATTAGATTTATGATTCCGCACGTTTCACGTTTACTCGAACTTTGGCGCATCGCCGCGCACTATAGACTCGACACGTTGTTTCCTGCGGAAGAATTACCGGAAAAAGCCCGTCATGCTTTAAATTTTATTCGCATCCACCCTGCGGCATGGTCAAGCCGTGAACGTAAAAATCCCCTCAAACTGAAAGAAGCTCTGGAAGAAATGGGGCCGCTGGCAATTAAATTGGGACAGCTGCTTTCAACCCGCCGTGACCTGATGCCACCTGAAGTTTTACAGCAGCTGGTCTTATTGCAAGACCGGGTCAAACCCTTTGACAGCAATGTGGCTAAAACACGAATTCAGCAATCGCTAAAAGCCGATGTCAATACGCTGTTTGCCCGTTTCGATGCCCAACCGCTGGCTGCTGCCTCGATTGCACAAGTCCATACGGCTGCCCTGCATGATGGCCGCGAAGTAGTGGTGAAAGTCACCCGTCCCGACATTCGCACTCAAATTCTGCAAGATTTTGAAATTCTGGACTGGCTGGGAGCAGCGCTGGAAAAACGTCTGGAAGCCGCACGTGCCCTGCATTTATCGGAAATTATTCAGGACTATCGTCAGATCATTTTAAATGAACTGGATTTGACCCTGGAAGCCGACAACACCCGTCGTATGCGCCATTATTTCACGGGTTCAAGCATGATGTATGTGCCTGAAGTCTACATGGACAGCAAAGATGTGATGGTGGCTGAACGCATCACCGGGGTTCCGATTTCCGATACCGCGACTTTTGACCAGATGGGTATGAATCGTGCGGAGCTGGCAGAAAAAGGTCTGACCATTTTCTTCACCCAGGTGTTCCGTGACAACTTTTTCCATGCCGACATGCACCCCGGTAACGTATTTGTCGAAACCATCAATCCTGCTAATCCGCGCTTTATTGCACTGGACTGTGCGATTATGGGTGAGCTCTCCAAGCATGACCAGATGACCGTAGCACGCATGTTACTTGCGGTCATGAACAGTAACTTCATGCAGCTGATTCAGATTGTGCACCAAGCTGGCTGGATTCCACCGGGTACCGACCAGGATGCTCTGGCCCGTGAAATGCGTCGCACCGTAGGTCCAATGGTATCGAAGCCAATGCATGAACTGGACTTTGCCGGCATCCTGATTCAAGTGATGGATATCGCCCGCCGTTTCCATCTGGAAATTCCTCCGCAGCTGATGCTCTTGCTGAAAACATTAGTTCATGTCGAAGGTTTGGGAACAGACCTTTATCCGGAACTGGATATCTGGAAACTGGCGAAACCGATCCTGACCGATTGGATTAAAGCGCAAATGAATCCGCAGAAGAACCTGAAGGAATTGGGACAAAAAATTCCAGACCTTTTGCTCGGTGCACAGGATTTACCAAGTTTGATGATTGACAGCCTGAATGGTTTAAAAAACCAGTCCGCCTGGCATTCCAAACAATTGCATGAACTGCAAAGCATGCGTCTGCAAATGGAACATCAGCAAAAACGCAGCTGGATGTTTGGCAGCATTATGGCCATTTTGCTATCGATTGCGATTATTGCACCGTGGTATGTGTCTATTATTCTGATCATGCTGGCGAGCTTGCTGGCTGTCTGGCGAATTGCGAAATAAGATTCCCTATTCAAAAATAATATCAGCCCGTTTATGATGGGCTGATTTTTTCATAATATCTAAAGTGATTATTCAATTATTATTTATAATGATTTGTTGCATTTAGTTCAATTTAGATGTTTTTTTCACTTATTTTTTAACCATTTTTTTGTTATAAAGTTAAGCATCACTCATAACCAAAACTTAGGCTTTAGGGAATACTATGTTCAATCAGACTTTTAAACTAACAACATTAGCAATTGCAACTTCATTATTAGCGGCTTGTGGTGGGGGCGGTGGTGGTGGGAGTTCTGAAGCACCTTTTGCGCCGAAAACTATTTCTGGTACAGCTGTGGATTTTTATGTAGCTGGCGCAGATGTTGATTTTACTAACCCTGCTTGTCAAGAAGCCTATCCAGATCTGAAAACAGATGAAAACGGTAAATTTACTTTCAACACAACAGAAAACTGTCAGGAAACGGGTTTCATTATCACTGGCGGTATTGATACGGTTACCAAACTTCCATTTGATGGTCAATTGAAAGTTAAAGAAATCAATTATCAAGCTAATTCAACTAATGAAATTGTGGCGAGCCCACTTACCACCTTACAAGCTGAATTACCCGATGCAGAATTTAAAGCCATTCTTACAAATTTGGGTTTTGCTAACGATAAAAACGGACAGGGAATTACAGATATAACGACATTTGATCCAATTACCGAAGGATCGAATCAACAAAAAGCCGCTGTATTTATCTTGCAACAAATCTTAACTCAGCTTGAGAATGCCGGTTTAACTACAACTGAAGCAGCTAAGTCCGTTCAAACCACCATCGCGACAACTCCTCTACTGACTGGTTCAGGCGTAGACTCTGCTGTTATTACAACTATCTTTAATAATGCAGCAACTTCTTCACCTAGTCTTCAAGCAGAAATTCAAGCTAATCAAACCAAAGTAGAAAATGTAACAACCACTATTAATACCAGTTTGACTACAGCAGGCTCTTCTACTCTAGAACAATACTTAGCAGGCAATCCTACGATTGTGAGTGAAATTCAAGAGCAAATTACTCCTGCCCTGTATAACAACTTTGAAATAGCAGGCTATAACATTACAAGTATTATCAATTCCGATAATACTCAACGTCTGGCGATTAATAAGACTTCAATTGATTCATTAGCACAAGTGAAATTCAATTTAAATAAAGCAGCTACAGGTACCGATTCTATTAAATTAGGCTTCCAGGCTACTGCTGCAATTGGTCAAAATGGCCAGCCTGAAACCTTGACCGCGTATATTAGCGAGGTAAATGTTTCGTTTGATAATACTACTGCTATTAACAAAATCATTATCCCTGCAGGCACTATTATTGAAATTGAAACTACGCTAGCAAATGCACCGAAAGGCTCATTTGAAGTTGCGGAAGACACCGAATTCCTAGGTGATTCAATTGCCCTAACAGATCTGGTCGCAGCTTTCCCGATTTTAAGTCAGCCGTATAATAATTATAAAAACTTGATCGTCTCAAGCAACCAGGTAAACGCTGAGGTATCTGTTTTTGTAGCTCCAACTACTTATCCAGTCTCTGCAACCTTAGGGTTGAACCTGGGTACATTTGGTCTTCCAAATAAAGCTGCAACTGTCTTTAGTGGATTTACTTCTACAGGCTACTTTGTCATCCAATAATCATAATTAAAAAAGCCAGTGATCATCACTGGCTTTTCTCTCACTTCCTATTGGGTAATTCAAGTTGAAAAATCAATCATTACTTTTTATTTCTGCAGCATTCATTATTTCTCATACTTATGCCGCACCCGATGATTTGTTTTTACAAGCCACGCCTGCTAAAAATAAGCTTACGACCAATGCAAGCCTGGATTTAGTTAACGATACTGTCGACTTTTTAGATTTACGAGAAAGCGAAGGTGTTCAAGGAGACGCAGGAGATTATATCGGTGCGCATATAAGTGCCCAATATCAATTTCATCCTGAATGGTCTATCAGTGCTAGCTATTGGCGTCGAGAAATTGAGTTCAGAGAAGATACCAATAAGTTACATTCTGGAGCCTTAGGCATTACCTACTTTCCGGAAAGTCTTTCGACCGATCGATCTAATCTTGCTTTTAAACTGTCTCTCTGGGGCAATCAAGCCGATGAGCTAGCAAAAACCTCCCCTACCAATGTGAATGGCCGTACAATTAATGAGGTCGTTGTTTCCAATCCTCGTGACACTCAAATTCAGCTAGATACTATTTATACCCATAAAATTGACTTTATGAATCAAGTGAATTTATTTGGTTCTTTAGGATATAGCAAAGTCAAAGTGGATGAATTGGACTTGATGGTTCATTTGACCGGCAATGGACGCGATTGTAAGGCCAATATCAATATTGACTCGAATAATCAGTTAACCGGAACACCCATTGGTCGCTGCCTGATTGACGGTCTAATCGTACGGGATATTGATATTGGAAACTATACTGATCGATTTGATCTTGATGTCCAAAAAGATCTTAACTATGACGCTTATTATGCAGGTCTAGGCGGGTCATGGAACTGGCGCTATAAACAATTTGAAAGTCAGCTTGCCTATCACTACCAACGCCTGTGGCGCGACAATATCGATGACCGTGTTGCTAATTTTGGCAACCAGGCGATTAAAGACAATCATACTATTGGTGCCAAGTTCAGTTATGACTTTACACCGAAACTGACAGCTTACCTGCAAGGTCAGATTTTCCAAAATAACTTAATTGGCTATGTACCCTTCTTATATAATGGGGTCACTGCTTCCCGTTTAGACAAACGTTATGGATTGGCGTCTATTGGCATTCAATACCGCGGTTTCTAAGCCTCAAAAAAGCCTGAGCCCTTCAGGCTTTTTTATTGCCTGTATGACTCCAAAGTCACCTTTGGACACTTCTCGCCATTGGGATCACTAGGCTTTCGCTTAAAATAATAAGACATTTGTATATTTTAATGAGAAGCCATGACGCAAATCTTGCATAAACGCCCTGCTTCATTAAATATCCGTGCTGGCAAATTGGCACGTCAACTGATTGAAAAAGAAGGCTTGCAGGCAAATTTTGTCGATATTGTTCCCGGTGCTGCAGGTGGTCCCAAAGGCATAGGCATTCAAGGCCTCGATCAAGCCATTTTTGGCAATTTCCTTGCGCAGGCACCACAGCGCAGAACCCTGATTGGCTCATCCATTGGCAGCTGGCGTTTTGCCAGTATTGCGGCCTGGGGCGCAAAAGAAGGCACTGAACGTCTTGCAGAGCTTTATACCCACCTGTATTTCCATAAAAAAATGACCCGTCAGGAAGTCGGTAATATTTGCCGCGACATGCTGCTCAATCTGGTGCAAGGCAAAGAACAGCAACTGGTTGAGCATCCCGACTATCACCTGACCGTCATCTCGGTCAAAGCCCAGCACATTTTCCAGAGTGACAGATCCCTGCCGTTAATGGCATCGGTGGTCGGCATTATTGGCAGCAATGCCTTGGCACGCAAGCACAACCGCCTGTTTATGCAACGGGTGATCAGCCAGCCGGAAATGGGGCCCCAATTTAAAGTCAGTGATGATTTTACCACGCATTATCAGCCCCTAAATCTCAGCAATGTTACCTCCTGGCTGATGGCTTCCGCTTCTATTCCCGGCGTGATGGCAGCCATCCGCGATATTCCCGATGCCCCGAAAGGCAGTTACCGTGATGGTGGCCTGATTGACTATCATCTTGACCTGCCGTTTCAGAGCAAAGGTATTGTGCTGTATCCGCATTTTAGCGACAGCATTACTCCGGGCTGGTTTGACAAGATGCTGAAAAAGCGCAAGGCCAGTCCGGAAAATCAGGCACGGACCTTATTGCTTTCGCCTTCTGCCGAGTATTTAGAGTCCCTACCGCTCGGTCGCTTGCCGGATCGTAAAGATTTCACTTTAAAAGGGCTGGACCAGAAACAGCGGATTCAGATGTGGAATCAGTCGGTAGCAGAAAGCCAGCGCTTGGGGGACGAGTTTTTGGAAATGGTGGAGAAACAGAACTTTCCACAGTTTATGCAGGACTTATAAAATCAAGTAGAGGAAAAGCTATAGGTGCTAGATGAGTGAAGCAGCTGATTTTCCTAGGATTGGAATATTATAAAATTCTTGGCGAATAAAGCACATGAACCTTTTGAGTCAGAAATCAAAAGGTTCATGCGTATATTTTTTTCTCAAACAGCCGCTAATCACGTACACTATACAGCTGCGATTTTTTATTCGCTGTTTTCCATTTTGAACATATTTTTGGTGAAATTCTCATGAACAATGCGCAATGGCTCGATGAAGTAAAATTTAACGAACAAGGTCTGATCCCTGCCATTGCCCAACATCATCAAAGCGGCCGTGTCCTGATGGTGGCCTGGATGAACCGTGAGGCTTTGGCGCTCACTGCCGAGAAAAATCAGGCGGTATATTTCTCCCGTTCACGCAACAAGTTATGGCACAAGGGTGAAGAATCCGGTCATTTCCAGACTGTGCATGAAATCCGTCTGGACTGTGATGCCGACGTGATTATTTTGCAGATTGAACAGCATGGCGGTATTGCCTGCCACACCGGTCGTGAATCGTGTTTCTATCGCAAATTGACTGCGAATGGCTGGGAAATTGTCGACGCACAATTAAAAGATCCAAGCCAGATTTATGCTGAAAAATCAACCAACCCGCATACCCTGGCCATGAATGCCTCGACTGCTCGCTCGGAACAGGTCGAAGTACTGGACTATTTGGGCCAGATGATGGCAGAGCGCAAGAAAGCCGACCCGGATTCATCTTATGTCGCCAAGCTGTATCACAAAGGCTTGAATAAAATTCTGGAAAAAATTGGTGAAGAAAGCGTTGAAACCATCATCGCAGCCAAAGATTTTAAGTCTGAAGCCAATGCAGACAATAAAAACGACCTGATTTACGAAGTTGCCGATTTGTGGTTCCACACCATTGTGATGCTGGGTTATTTCGACCTCGACCCACAGCTGGTATTAAACGAGCTGGCGCGTCGCCAAGGCCTGTCTGGCCTGGTGGAAAAAGCCAATCGTCAGCATTAATTCAGTCTTTTTACCGTGTCAGTAGCTAAAAAGCCCAATCCCACCTATGAGCAAGCGCTTGCCATAGATAATGCGCGTCTGGGCAATTCCTTCAAGGTAATTGCCTATGCTGGCACAGGTAAAACCACTACCCTGCAAATGATCAGCGATGCCATGCCCGAGCGCCGTGGCATGTATCTGGCGTTTAACAAGGCCATTGCAGCAGAAGCGCAAAGCAAGTTTCATCGCAATGTCGACTGCCGAACCTTTCACTCGCTGGCTTTTCGCAGTGTGCCCCGCGGTGTCACCGACAAACTTCGCCTGCCGCGTTTAAGTCCGAGTTTTATCGCCAAGGAATATCGGCTGCAACCGATTACCCTGCGCCGGATGATGGGCGGCCGTTATGAAAAATATGTCATGATGCCGTCGCGTCTTGCCAGTCTGGTGGCCAATGCTGTCAGCTATTTCTGCTCGACCAGTTCGCAATATCCAGCACCGCGACACCTTCAGGCACCGAGCTGGCTGCATCCGGACGATATTGAAGAACTACAGAAACACTTATATCCAGCCATTGAACGGCGCTGGCTAGAGTCGATTGATCCGAATCATCAGGCCGGTATTGGGCATGATATTTATCTGAAACTCTGGGCGCTGTCTGAACCGAATATTCCAGCAGACTATGTACTGTTTGATGAAGCACAAGATGCCGACCCATTGATGCTGGGAATTTTGCTGCGTCAAAGAAATACCCAGGTGATTTATGTCGGCGATGCCCATCAACAGATTTATGCCTGGCGTGGTGCGGTCAATGCCATGCAACAGCTGCCGCTGCCGGAATCGCGCCTGACCACCTCATTCCGTTTTGGTGAAGAAATTGCCTTAAATGCCAACGCCATTTTGGGTGCATTAAATGAAACCGTGCCCTTGCTTGGCAATCCGCAGCTGAATTCCAAAGTGGTGAATAAACCGCATACCAAACAGCGCGATGCAATTTTGTGCCGTACCAATGCCCGTGCCATGGAACTGCTGCTTTCCGGACTGGTGCATGGCGACAAGGTCAGCTTGCAGGCCGATCATGTCAAATTAAACCGTTTTGTCGATGCCGCGAGCATGCTGAAACAGGGCCGCCGCGTGACCGACGTGCCGGAACTAGCCTGGTTTAATTCCTGGCACGACGTACATGAATACTGTGAAACCAATGACGGCAGTGACATTAAACCCTTAGTGAAACTGGTGGATGATCACGGTACCGATCCACTCAAAAGAGCCTTGGCCAAAATCACCCCGATTGAACAGGCCGACTACATTATCTCGACCGCCCACAAAGCCAAAGGCCTGGAATGGGACCGCGTGCACATCGAAGATGACTATCAGTTCAAGGTGAATGAAAGAGACCATAAAATTAGTGACGAAGAGTTAAGATTGCTTTACGTGGCCTGCACACGTGCTAAAGTAAGTTTAAATATTCACCACATTTACGATCTGGTACAACAGCTGAAAAAGCAAATGCCGGTATCGCTGCGTAAAGCTGTGGGAGAATAATTTTAGCTTTAGCTGCAAGGCAGGTGTTTTATGAAAATTGACTCTATTCAACTCAAACACGCGCTTCATTTTGCCGATCTCAAGCTGAAATTTAATGACAAGCACATCACCCTGATTCTGGGCGATCAAAGCTCCGGCAAAACCGGTATTTTAAAATTCACCTATCAGGCACTCACCTGGTTTGCAGCCCGCTATAAAGACCTGCGCGCTGCCGGTGTGGTGATGCTGGATCAGGACATCATGTTCACCCGCCTGCAATCCAAAATTGATATTCGGGTTCATATTCCTCCCGATATCGGGACTTTAAATGCAGCTAGCGAAGCTGGCGACAAGCCCCTGACAACCTGTGACTGGCAGATTTATAAAACTTTGAATAGTCATGGCATTGGTACCAGCAAGGCCGAAACCCAGCAATTAGACAATCTGGTGGAACTCTATCATAACGCGCTGAAGCACGATCAGCAGCAAGGCTTGCCCCTGATTGCCTATTACCCGGCAGAACGCTTTGTCCATGAAATGAATATTCAGAGCAAAAATAATCCGGTGGTGTTTCAGACTTCACATGCCTATGAAATTTCTACCATTCCCTATACCACCTTTAGCCGTTTCTTTGAGTGGTTTCGTGAAATCAGCGATATTGAAAATGCCCAGATTGCGCAGCTGTTTCAGCAGCTCATTACCAATTCGTCCATCCAGAAAAATAAAGACAAAGATTTTTTACAGCACTTGGTCAATGCCCAGAAGCAAATGAATGCGCCAAGTCTGGATGCCTTAAAACAGGCTCTCAGCACCGTTCTTCCCAATTTTGAAGATATTTATGTGCAGTATCAGCCCAAATTGCAGCTGATGGTGAGTTATGCGGGAAAAACCATGCTCTATCAGCAACTTTCCAATAGTGTTAAAAACTGGATCGCCCTGGTGGGCGATATTGTACGACGTTTGTGCCTGCTCAATCCCAAAAGTTTATATCCCTGTCTGGAAGGCGACGGCATTTTGCTGATTGACGCGATTGATCACCAGCTCGATCAAAATACTTCGCAAGTGATTTTACAGCGCCTGCATCAGGCGTTTCCGCGCCTGCAAATTGTTGCCACCGGCAACCGCATGGAATTACTGGAACATGCAGCCGAATATCAGTGTTTAAAACTGGAACATAAGCAGCTGTTTGATATGCAATTGCAACCGCTCAAGGAAGAATTTGATTCAATTTATGAAAATCTTGTGTTTAATGAGGAAGTGATTGAAGCCGATGCCTTAAATGAGCCTGCATCAGAAAGTATTACCCCGCAAAGCCTGCTAGAGCAGATCCAGCAGCATTTAACGCCAGAACAACAAGCAGAATTATTGCACTTAATCCAACAACCGGATGACACCTCTTCCTCTCATCCTATTTCCTGACACAAAAGATTGAAAGGTGTTAAAAATACCCGGTATGTTTAAAAAATTCAGTTTCAGCATTGCATCTGGCTAAACACGCTACGCCCCTCAAGCATAGAGGGGCGTATAATAAGTCAGGCAAGTATTTATGAAATGTCAACCAACCCGGGTGTGTGCGCAAAAATAATCGATGTTGTTTTACTCATGCAATAAGATCATGTATATTTAAAGTTTAATAGTAAAATCCGATTCTACTATGACTTTTTTTACAGGTTGCGCAACACAGCTTGTTTTTCATTTTTTAACTCAAACCGGCTTTCAAGATTGAGAAGTTTGGATTGTTCTTTGCAGTCCTGTAATCCTTGAAAGATAAGATTCACGCTTAGGTGTTTATAGCCTAACTCACGACTTTGGATATGAGTGTGCTACCGATTATTATCTTGTTACCGTTAGTACTAGGCACAACCCTTGTCTCGTGGCTGAAATTTTCACGCGGGGTAACTGCTTTAGCGGCTCTAGGGGTCAGCCTGAGTAGTCTGACCCTGTTACTGCTGCAAGCTAAAGAGGTGTTTAATGGCGGAACAGTCACACAAACCTGGGCCTGGTTACCCCAGTTAGGCATCGATTTAAGCTTTCGTCTGGATGCCTTGGGCCTGTTATTTTGCTTGCTGATTAGCGGGATCGGAACGCTGATTTATATTTATGCCTATTATTATTTAAATCCTAGAAACTCCCTAAGCAAACTCTATCTTCTGCTGATGCTGTTCATGGCTTCCATGCTCGGTATCTCTCTTTCTAACAATTTAATTTTATTACTTATTTTTTGGGAACTCACCAGTATTTCCTCTTTCCTGCTGGTCGGTTACTGGAGCAATTATGAGGCTGCGCAGCGCGGTTCGCGTATGGCTCTGACCATTACCGGCATGGGCGGTCTGGCCATGCTGGGCGGCTTCATTCTGCTCGGTCAAATCACCGGAACCTATCAGATTGACCAGATTTTGACGATGAAGGACCAAATTCAAAGTCACTCGCTCTTTGTTCCAAGCTTGTTGCTGATTTTACTTGGTGCCTTCACCAAAAGTGCACAGTTTCCGTTTCATTTCTGGCTGCCGAATGCCATGGCAGCACCAACGCCGGTCTCTGCCTATTTGCACTCCGCCACCATGGTCAAAGCCGGTATTTTCCTGCTGGCACGTTTTACGCCAATTTTTGTCGGTGCGGCGCTGTATCACAATATTGTGACTTTTGTGGGCCTGTTCACCCTGTGTATGGCTGCCTTCTTTGCCATTTTCAAGGAAGACTTAAAAGGCTTGCTGGCGTATTCCACCATCAGTCATTTGGGCCTGATTGTGTGCTTACTGGGGATCGGATCACCCCTGGCCGTTGCAGCAGCCATTTTCCATATTATTAATCACGCGACCTTTAAAGCCGCCCTGTTCATGCTGGCCGGGATCATCGACCATGAAACCGGAACCCGGGATTTGCGTAAGCTTAGCGGCATCTGGCAACTCCTGCCCTTTACAGCCACCCTGACCATGATCACCGCCGCCTCTATGGCCGGTGTGCCCCTGACCAATGGCTTCCTGTCCAAGGAAATGTTCTTTACCGAACTTTTGGCCAACCTCTCTGGTCCGGTGCTCATTGTTTCCGCCATTATGGCAACGCTGGCCGGAATTTTTGCCGTGGCTTATTCGGTGCGTTTGGTGCATGGGGTATTTTTCGATGGTCCGATTGGCTTAGAGGTACCCAACCGACAAGCCCATGAACCGCCGCTGGGCATGCGCGTACCTGCAATCCTGCTGGCAGTTTTATGTATTTTGGTTGGCCTGTTACCGGCGCTGCTGGTGGAAAATATTGTCAATGCAACTGCACGTGCCAGCACTCAAATGCCTGACTTTGCCGGTAGCCATTTAGCCATCTGGCATGGTTTTAACCTGCCTTTGCTGATGAGTATTGTTGCACTCTTGGGTGGGGTAATTTTCTATTTTTCTTTGGCCAAAGGCGGTCGCATCCGGGAAATTGATCTTGATCCTATCTTGGGCAAATTCCAGGGCAGAGTGCTGTTCGATTTATTTTTAAAACATCTGTTACTGAGTTCACGCAAGTTCAAACGGCAAACTGAAAATGGTTCACTGCAAAGCTATCTGATGTGGATTGTGCTGTTCAGTGGCGCTTTGCTGAGCATCCCCTTTATCAATCAGGGCCTGACTACAGGCACACGTGAACTTGTCCATGCTCCCGCGATTGCCATTGTGTTGTGGCTGCTGTTGTTCTCAGCCTGCTGGATGATGCTGTGGTTTCACCATGAACGGATCAAGGCCGTGCTGATTAGCGGTGCGGTTGGCCTTGTCGTGACTCTGGTGTTTGTGACCTTATCGGCACCCGATCTGGCCCTCACCCAAATTACGGTCGATGTGGTCACGACAGTATTGCTGCTGATGAGCCTTTCCCTGCTGCCACAGCTTACCCCTTATGAATCCAGTGTTTCACGGCGCTGGCGCGATGCCCTGATTGCCATTGGCGGTGGTCTGGGCATCGGCTGGATTAGCTGGCTGATGCTGACCCGTGACCACAACTCGATTTCATGGTTTTTCATGCAGCAGTCGCTTCCGCTCGGTGGCGGTTCCAATGTAGTCAACGTAATTCTGGTCGACTTCCGGGGTTTCGATACCTTCGGGGAAATTACCGTCTTGGGTATTGCTGCGATTGGCGCACTGTGTCTGATGGATGGCATGCGTGCACACGGCACCACCATCACCCAGGGACTGACCTACCGCTTTAATCCATCTCCGCTGATGTTCCGTATTACCGCATCCTGGGTATTGCCTCTGGCTCTGGTGGTAAGCCTGTACATCTTCCTGCGTGGCCATAACCTGCCTGGCGGTGGTTTTATTGCCGGCCTCATTACCTCTTTGGCCCTGGTGATCCAGTACATTGCCTTGGGACAAGATCAGGCTGAACAGATGTTGAGAGCCAAATCAGGCCGTTTATATGAGATCTGGATTGGTTCAGGTCTAAGCATTGCAGGACTGACCGGACTGGCTGCCTGGTTCTGGGGACGTCCATTCCTGACCAGTGCCCATGTGCATATCGCTCCGCCCCTGTTGGGTGATATCCATTTGGCCTCTGCAGCATTATTTGATGTCGGTGTCTATGTCACAGTCGTGGGTGCCACCATGTTGATGATTTCAGTTCTGGGTGACTCGCGCCACTCCAGCATGTCCGGTCCTGTATTGAAGGGGGAATAAAATGATCAGTCTAGAATTTTTACTTGCCTCTGCCATTGGCCTACTGGTTGCTACGGGAATTTACCTGATCCTGCGTGCACGTACTTTTCCTGTGGTTTTAGGGCTGGCCATGATTGGCTATGCAGTCAATTTATTCCTGTTTGCCACGGGACGAATTCAGGTCAATGCACCCGCTGTCCTCACGGAAACCAGCAAAGTGACCGATCCTCTACCTCAGGCTCTGGTCTTGACGGCCATTGTGATTGGCTTTGCCACCACGGCCTTTATTGTCCAGCTGGCTTTACGCAGCCGTTATGAAAGCG
The DNA here is from genome assembly GCF_049808495.1 of Acinetobacter sp. G11. NCBI lineage: Bacteria > Pseudomonadati > Pseudomonadota > Gammaproteobacteria > Moraxellales > Moraxellaceae > Acinetobacter > Acinetobacter sp. G11. The sequence goes on along the minus strand of NZ_JBNCAT010000003.1, from coordinate 31,003 downwards.
GTACCGACCATGTCGACTCAAAAGAAGAAATCAACCCGATTGACCCGCGTGAGGATGAGCCTTAATGAATGCCATCATCCAGTTCTGGACTGAACACACCCCAATATTCAGCATTTTAATTCCGGCATTTACCGGTTTTTTACTGGTGCTTTTGGGCAATCCCGGCAAAGGTTCATTAGCACACGACTGGCGGCAGCCTTGGCGTCGTGGCATCAGTTATGTTTCTTCAATCCTGGGTTTAGGCACTGCCGTACTGTATTTAATTTTGGCCAGCAGCGGGCAAATCACGACCTATAACCTCAGTGAATGGGCGGCACCGTTCGGTATTGTGCTGGTTCTGGATCAGCTTTCCGCACTGATGCTGGTGCTGACCTATGCCCTGGCAACACCCATCTTATGGTTTGCCAGTCACGCATGGGATACTCAAGGGCGTTATTTCCATGCCATGTTCCATTTTTTGCTCATGGGCTTGTGCGGTGCCTTCCTGACCGGCGATTTATTTAATTTATTCGTATTTTTTGAAATCCTGTTGATGGCCTCTTATGTCCTGCTGCTACACGGACAAGGCAAGGCCCGTTTCCAGCTCGGCATTCACTATGTCACCATCAACCTGCTGGCCTCTGCGCTGTTTCTGATTGGTCTGGGCATGATCTACGGCAGTGTCGGCAGTTTAAACATGGCCGATGTCGCACGTTTAATTCCGCTGTTAGAACCGGACCAGCATATCCTGGCCGTTGCAGGCGGCCTGCTGTTATTTGTAGTCTTTGGTATCAAGGCAGCCATGTTGCCGGTCGGCTTTTGGCTACCGAAAACCTATGCTGTTGCCACCACTCCGGTGGCTGCCATTTTCACCATTATGACCAAAGTGGGGATCTATGCCATTCTTCGAGTCAATGGCACGATTTTTGATGACCGCTTAAGTCAGGGCATTCTGGCAAACTGGCTGCTTCCGATCGGTTTGATCACCTCGGTTTATGGGGTGATTGGTGCCATTGGCGCCGAGCGTTTACGCCGTTTTGTCGGTTTTATGATTTTATCTTCCATTGGTACCCTGCTGATTGCCATTTCATTATTCAATACCTTGGCCTGGGCTGCAGGACTGTACTATCTGGTACATAGCACTATTATTGGCGCCGCATTTTATCTGCTCTGCGGCTGGATTACCTCGCAACGCGGTACATTCAAAGACCATTTCAACATCGCCCCGCAAATGAAACAGCACAAAGCGGTGTCACTCACCTTCTTTTTCATTGCCTTGATGATGGCGGGCTTACCGCCTTTTAGTGGCTTTTTAGGCAAGGTTTTTATCTTGCAGGCCACTTCACATTCCCCTTATCAGGGTGTGATTATTGCGGTGGTGCTGCTGGTGAGTTTACTCAGCATTCTCGCCTTTACCCGGGTGGGGTTCATTCTGTTCTGGCGTGCCAGCAAACCTGAAAGCCAACCGGACACCGAAGCCTTCAAAGCATATCAAGCCATACCCAATCATGCACCAACACGCAATGACCAAACCATTTATCTGCTGTTGTCAGGCCTGGTGCTGTATATGGTTTGCGCAAATCCAATTCAGCAGTACATGTTCAAAACAGCGGAACAGATCCAAAATAATGCTGTGTATGAAGACGCGATTTTGCACCGGGATGACTTGAATCAGGTGATTAGCGTACAGCCATTCAATCCTGAAAATTTACCTGAAACCAAATATGGTGGTGAAACTGTCGATCCGAATGCACATCTGATTCCTTACATCATCTCTAAAGAAACTTTAGAAGGTGAGCACATTTCAGAATATAAACAACGTCAGATCAGGCAGCAGCAAGATCAGCAAGCTGCTGATCCGGATGATGCCAAACTCAAGCCTATGGAGCCTTAAGCATGCAAAAAACATCGTTTTTGGACCGCTGGCTGCCGCATCCCTTCGTATCCGTGATTGTGGCCTTAAGCTGGATCATGCTGGCACATAGTCTTGATCCGGCAACCTTGCTGATGGCCTTATTGCTGGGCATTGCCATTCCACGTCTAGTCAAACCGTTTATTGGCAATACCCCAAATATTCACTGGATTCTGGCCATAAAATTATTCTTTGTGGTGTTATGGGACATTATTGTTTGTAACATTAAAGTGGCCAAACAGGTGCTTGGCCCCACCCATAAACTGCATCCGAAATGGTTTCGCGTGCCTTTGGAAACCCAGCATGAACAGGTGAATGTATTGCTGGCCCTGATCATTACCACTACGCCGGGTACCGTGACTGCCGGGATCGATCATGATCGTGGCGATATTCTGGTTCATGCCCTGAGTACCGATAATGCCGAAATCGATATTATCGAAATTAAAAACCGCTATGAAAAAGCGTTGATCGAAATCTTTGATGTGGAATTAGGAGAAGATTCATGAGTATTTTGCCTTATGCACTGGGTCTGTGTATGGTCGCAATCACCATTTCCATGTTTCTTTGCCTGATCCGCATGGTGATCGGCCCTTCCATCGTGGATCGGCTTTTAGCCCTCGATACCCTGTTCCTGAATGCGACCTGTCTGGTGGTCATTCTGGGTATCTACTGGACCAGCACCTCCTTGTTTGAAGGTGCTTTACTGGTTGCCATGCTTGGATTTGTTTCCACCGCAGCCTTGGCACGCTACTTTACCACTGGCCATGTGGTCGACTAGGAGCAACAGCAATGCAACTTCTCATGGAAATCCTGGTCTCGATATTTTTGTTAATTGGCTCATTCTTTATGCTGGTGGGCGGCATTGGGATGGTGCGTCTGCCCGATTTATTTATGCGCCTGCATGCTCCGACCAAGTCCAGCACCTTGGGGCTGGGGAGCTTCCTGATTGCTGCCATGATCTTTTCCGCCTTTCAGGGACGCTTCGGTTTTGCCGAACTGTTATTGACCTTGCTGGCGTTCATTACTGCACCCGTATCGGCAAACCTGATGGCACAGGCAGCACTGCATTTACGTTTACGCTCAACCAGTGGCGAAGTACCTGAAGCACTTGAACGCCCCTTGCCCTGGCAACGAACTCGTCGTCGCCCTCCATCTAAAGACACTAATAATAACTCCCATGATGATCTCGGCTAAACAAAAACTCGAGTCTTTCTTATTTTTAGTGGTTAGACTATTTTCAATGAAGTCTACGTTAATACGCTGAAATCCAGCTTGTTCCAGTCAAAATTTCAGCCCATAAAAAAGCCACCCGAAGGTGGCTTTTCTTTTTAGCGATTATTCATCATCTTTTTTTGCATCATCAGCTGGAGGCAAATCCTTCACTGCTTCTGCAATCAGACCAAACATATAGTTGCCATATGCGTTGGTTTTGTCGTAATGGAAACGCAAGCGAGGCGTTATACGTGTCTTGATACGACGACTCAGTTCGTGGCGCAGGAAACCGGATGCCTTGTTTAAGACTTCCAGGGTATCTTTGTTTGCCGCTTCACTCTGCTCATCGCCCAGCTCACGCCCCATCACGGTCACATAAACTTCGGCATATCCTAAATCTGGGCTAACTTTCACCGCAGAGATGGTCACCAGACCACCCAAGCGTGGATCTTTCAGCTCTTGGCGAATCAGTTCAGACAACTCGCGCTGAACTGAATCTCCCATACGCTTCAGACGTTGACTACCCGCCATTAAAGACTCCGTTTAATCAATTGAACATCATACACTTCGATCTTGTCTTGTGCTTTGATGTCTTTATAGCCTTTCACTGCAAGACCACATTCCATACCGGCACGAACTTCTTCCACCACATCTTTATAGCGACGAAGAGATTCAAGCTCACCCTGGAACACCACCACATCATCACGAAGAACGCGAATTGGCTTATTACGGTGCAACACACCTTCAAGCACCATACAACCTGCAGCTGCACCGAATTTGCTTGAGTGGAACACTTCACGTACTTCAGCAACACCCAGAATTGTCTCACGGTGTTCAGGAGCAAGTTTACCGCTCATTGCTGCTTTCACGTCATCAATCAATTGATAGATGATGCTGTAGTAACGAATGTCGATACCGTCTTCATCGGCTTTTTGACGCGCAGTATTGTCCGCACGCACGTTAAAGCCAAGCAGTACCGCTTCAGAAGATTCAGCCAGCGTTACGTCAGACTCGGTAATTGCACCTACACCTGAACCAATAATACGTACTTTCACTTCATCGGTTGCCAATTCAGCAAGTGCCACGTGCAATGCTTCCAAAGTACCGCGTACGTCAGTTTTGAGTACCACGTTGACAATAGGCACATCTTTTTTGCCCATTGATGCCATGATGTTCTCAAGACGCATTGCACTTTGACGTTCAAGACGTTTTTGACGTTCACGATCCATACGCGCATCGGCAACTTCACGTGCTTTTTTCTCGTCATTCACTACAAGAACTTCGTCACCTGCCATTGGTGCTTCTGGAAGACCCAGAATTTCTACAGGAATTGATGGACCCGCAGATTTGATTCGTTGACCATTTTCATCCACCATCGCACGAACACGACCGTAAGATGCACCTGCAAGAACAAGATCGCCCACTTTCAATGTACCGTTTTGAACCAGGATAGATGCAACCGCACCACGACCTTTGTCCACGCGAGCTTCAATGACCACACCTTGCGCAGCACCTTCTTCAGATGCTTTCAACTCTAGCAATTCTGCTTGAATTGAGATCAGGTCTAGAAGTTCATCAATACCTTGACCTGAGTGTGCTGAAACCATGGCAACCGGTACATCACCACCCCATTGTTCAGGTACGATTTCTTTGGTGGTCAATTCATTCAATACGCGGTCCGGATCGGCAGACTCTTTATCCATCTTGTTGATTGCAACAATGATTGGAGTCCCGGCAGCACGTGCATGGTCAATGGCTTCTGCAGTCTGTGGCATTACACCATCATCCGCTGCAACAACCAGCACCACGATATCTGTCGCTTTGGCACCACGTGAACGCATTGAAGTGAACGCTGCGTGTCCCGGGGTATCCAGGAAAGTAATAATGCCCTTATCCGTTTTAACGTGATATGCACCGATATGCTGGGTAATACCACCCGCTTCGCCTGCAGCCACTTTGGTACGACGGATACGGTCAAGCAGCGATGTTTTACCATGGTCAACGTGACCCATGATAGTTACGACAGGAGCACGAGTGGTTTGAGCACCACGCGCTTCTTCAGCCGCTTCAAGTAAATTGTCTTCAGCCTGGGTATCAGAAACCAATACCGGATTATGACCCATTTCTTCAACAACAAGCGCTGCAATCTCTTGATCAATCGCCTGGTTCTGAGTAACCAATTCACCCATTTTCATGAGTGCCTTGATCACTTCACGCACCTTCACCGCCATTTTCGCAGCCAGGTCAGCTACGATAATGGTTGAACCGATTTCAACATCATAAATTTGTTTTTTAACTGGTTTTTCAAAGCCATGCTTGTTCGCTTGACTCGATTTTAAACCGCGTTTATGCGAGTTATCACGGAAAGACTGCTCTTCACCACGACGGCCACCTTTTTTCGGTGCACGCGCATTGGTGGTGTTGCCACCACGTTTAATTTCACGGTCTTCTTTAGCAAAAGAGTCTTCATAAGCCTGACCGACAAGACCGGCAGCCAGTGGAGAATCATCAATCACGCGAATTGTTGCCGTGGTATCTTCAGAAGAATACTTGGAAGCCATTTGACGCATTTGTTCAAGCGTACGTTGTTGTGCTTCTTCAGCCGATTTACGACGTGCCGCTTCTTCAACTGCTTTTAACTGGGCAGCTTGTGCTTCACGTGCTTTCTTCTGTTCTGGTGTTTCAGTCACTTTAACCGGCTGTTTTACAATCGGCTTGTTGTTTGACTTGCGTTTTACCACAACCGCTGCTTTCGGTGCTTCTTGCTTTGCAGTTTCTTGCTTCGCTGCTGCACGCATTGCTTCTAAAGCCTGTTTTGCTTTAGATTCAGGCTGTTGCTTAGGTTCTTCAACTTTTGCTGCTGGTTTTTGCTCAGCTTCACGCGAATTTTGTTCAGCTTGCGCCTTCGCTAAAGCTTCAGCTTTAATCTGTTCCGGATCTGGCTTAACAAATGTATGCTTCTTGCGAACTTCTACATTAATTGTTTTCGCCTTACCTGATGTACTTGCCACTTTAGCAGTACTGGTTGTTTTACGTTTCAACGTGATTTTTCCTGCATTCCCATCGTCTTGACCATGAACTTTCTTCAAATGGTTAACGAGGGTATTTTGTTGTTCAGTGGAAATAATATCTTCAGCTTTACGTTGCGGTAAACCTGCGTCACGAACCTGCTCTAGGAGCTTCTCAACGGGGCGATCCACGCTGAGAGCCAACTCTTTAATCGACTTGTCCGTCATATATTTCCTCCTAGTTAAACCATGATTCGCGCGCTTTCATAATAAGTTGACCTGCTTTTTCCGCACCTAAACCTTCAATATCTGCGATATCGTCAGTGGCTTGGTCAGCTAAATCATCTACAGTCACCACACCGCGAGCCGCAAGGGCATATGCGATTTCCTGCGTCATCCCTTGCATTACAACAAGTTCTGCACTTGGCTCTTGAATGTTTTCTTGTTGTTTTAATGCGTCTGCCAATGTAATTTCTTTCGCACGGCTTTGCAATAATTCAACAGTTTCTGCATCCAGTTCAATTTCATCAAATGTTTCAGCTGGTACATAGGCAATTTCTTCAAGCGAAGTAAAGCCCATCTCAACCAAAGCCATTGCCAAGTCTTCTTCAATATCCAGACGGGTGACAAACATGTCGAGATATTGTTGAGCTTCATTTTGTTGGCGTGCGTAGAATTCCTCTTCGAGCATCATATCCAGTTTGTAGCCAGTCAATTCAGAGGCTAAACGGACATTCTGACCTTGCGAACCAATGGCACGTGCCAACTGGTCGCTCGCCGCAAAAATGATATCTGCACTGTGAACATCTTCATCAATCACAATACTGGATACATCTGCAGGCTCTAGCGCACTAGCGATGTACTGTGCCGGATCGTCCGACCACACCACCACATCAATACGTTCACCATTGAGTTCTGACTGTACCGCCTGGATACGTGTACCACGCATACCAATACAAGCGCCTACAGGATCAATACGGTGATCGTTAGTTTTCACAGCAATTTTAGCACGAACGCCCGGCTGGCGTGCAGCTGCTTTAATTTCGATGATTTCTTCAGAAATTTCAGGAATTTCTTTCTTCATCAATGCAATCAGCATTTCAGGACGTGAACGTGACAATAACAGTTGTGCACCGCGACCTTCACGGTTCACGCTATACAAAATCGCGTTTACACGTTGCTTTGGACGAAGAATCTCTTTAGGAATCATCTCTTCACGGGCAAGATAAGCTTCCGCATTGTCACCCAAGTCAATAATAAAGCCATCTTTGGTTTGCTTTTTCACTTCACCGTAGATGAGTTCACCGACTTTAGACTCATAGGCATCAGCAACCAGAGCACGTTCAGCTTCGCGAATTTTTTGCACAATCACCTGTTTGGCAATTTGCGCAGCAATTCGGCCGAAGTCGATCGATTCCACTTCGAGTTCACGAATGTCACCAATCGACCATTTAGCAGGATCCACATCCGAAATCGCATCCTGACATGCCGGCATTTCGTGATCTTCATCCGCCACCACTTCCCATTGACGGAAAGTACGGTAATCACCAGTTTTACGATCGATTTCCACACGTAAACGTGCTTCTTCCGAGTTTGTGCCTTCATAAAATTTCTTTTTAGTCGCAGCAACAAGCGCTTGTTCTAGCGCTTCAAAGATCGCTTCACGAGGTACACCTTTTTCGTTACTAACCGTTTCTACTACGGTAAGAATTTCACGTGCCATAAGTCACCTATTCGTTCAGATTCTTATTTATTTGGATAAATTAATCTTGGTAAATCAAATTTGCTTTGTCGATATTATGACTGTCAATCTCAAGGACCTGTTGCTTTTCAACTTCCACTTGAATGAGTTCATTTTCAAGATCAACGGCAATCAGTTTGGCTTGAAATTTACGACGGTTATCTACAGCACTGATCAGACGCAGCGCAACGGTTTGTCCGATATAACCCGCCATCTGTTCGAGCTGGAAAAATGGACGATCCCAACCCGGAGAAGAAACTTCAAGTGAATACTCACCAGAAATTGGATCATGTACATCAAGCATGGCACCCACTTGCTGTGTTACGCGAACACAGTCTTGTACGCCGATACCTCGACCCTGCTCAAGCTCGCCATCTTCATTCAGGACAGGTTGCTCGTTATTTTCATCTGCTTTATCGATATAGATACGCAATAAAGAACGTTTACCTTGAGGAAGAAATTCAATTCCCCAAAGATCGACATTGCATGCTTGCACTGCAGGAGCGATTAGGTCTTGGAGTGCTTGAGTTTTATTTGATAGCTTCATTTACTCTCGTCATTATGCTGCGATTTAATGGTCGCGGTGACCGGTTCAGACTAACTCAACTATATTAGTAGTGAAACATGACGATTTGACCAATAAATGTCGGACACTACACGATAGCCAATAAAAAAGGGCGTAATCGCCCCTATTTACACAGAAAAACCAAAGTCCACTGTGCAAAAAGGCCCACCTTTTTGTGAGCCTTTTAGAAACTTGGTAGCGGGAGCTGGATTTGAACCAACGACCTTCGGGTTATGAGCCCGACGAGCTACCAGACTGCTCCATCCCGCATCAACGTGCAAAAATTATATACAATCTACTGATCATTTTCAATCAAAACTGTTCAGTGATTGCTTGATTAAGTTGCACCTTAATCAAATAGTGGTAGCAGGAGCCGGATTAAACCAACAGCCTTCGCCAGTTTATAAAGAGTTGAGCCCGAGGAGCAATCAACTATTTAATAAATAGCATTTCTACACATTCTAAAAACTTGGTAGCGGGAGCTGGATTTGAACCAACGACCTTCGGGTTATGAGCCCGACGAGCTACCAGACTGCTCCATCCCGCAACAACATTACAAAAATTTTATCTCACCTTAAATAAACAAGGCGCCTATTTCAGTTTGCATCTAAAATAAGATTGATTGGTAGCGGGAGCTGGATTTGAACCAACAACCTTCGCCAGTTTATAAAGAGTTGAGCCCGACGAGCAATCAACCAATTCTATAAATAGCATTACCAAACCATTAGAAAATGGTAGCGGGAGCTGGATTTGAACCAACGACCTTCGGGTTATGAGCCCGACGAGCTACCAGACTGCTCCATCCCGCATCAACAGATTTGCTGCTTACACCAACTTATGTTCTGGATTATAAGTTGGTGCGGAAGGGGGGACTTGAACCCCCACGCCCGAAAGCACTACCACCTCAAGGTAGCGTGTCTACCAATTCCACCACCACCGCAGCTGTGACGCATTCTAGTCGGATCACACCCAAAAAGAAAGAACTAAATAAATTTATTCGCCAGTTTTTGGTGCAACTGGTGAAGTTTCACTCGAATTTGCCGGAGCTGTGGTTGTTGTTTGTACCGATTTTAAGCTATAGGCATCAGTGGTTTGCTTTTTGGCAAACACCGCTAAGCTTAGGCTCGTGACAAAAAATAAAGCGGTTAAAATTGCGGTTAAACGGGTTAAAAAATTAGCCGAACCCGAAGCACCAAAAACGGTTGCTGCACCACCACCACCGAAGGATGCACCTGCATCGGCACCCTTACCATGTTGTACCAGAATCAATACAATCATTAAAATGGCTAAGATAATATGTACTACCAGCACAAATGCATGCATGCTGAACTCCTAATTATTTTGTATTTGCAAAAGCCTGAGCAATTTTATAGAAAGACTCTGCATTTAAAGATGCACCACCAACCAGCGCACCATTAATATCTGGACAGGCAGCCAACTCTACTGCATTTTCCGGCTTAACACTACCACCATATAAAATTGCCATGCTGGCACCCAAAGGGGTAATTTGGGTTAAACCTGCACGAATTTTGGCATGCATGGCCTGTGCATCTTCAGGTGAAGCGGTTTTACCCGTACCAATCGCCCAAATGGGTTCATAAGCCACCACTATATTTTTCCACTGCTCAGCCTGAACCACTGCGGCAATATCACAGATTTGTTGCAATACCACCTGTTCTGCCTGACCATTTTCACGCTGTTCCAGACTTTCACCTACGCAATAAATAATGGTTAATCCTGCATTTAAAGCATTTTTAACTTTTTCATTCAGAATCTGTGCAGTTTCAGCGAAAATTTCCCGACGTTCTGAATGACCAATCAGTACAAAATTAATTTGCTGGTCTTTCAGCAGTTCGGCACTCACTTCACCGGTATATGCCCCTGTACCGGCAATACGGGAAACATCCTGCGCAACCGGATAAACAGGACGTACTGAACTTGCCAATTCTGCCTGCACACCACTCAAGGCCAGCATGGTTGGCGCAATACCCAAATAACAATCTTGTTCTTTAATTTCATTGTTTCGCAATAATTTTTTAAAATCTTGCAGCAACGCTTTTGCATCTGCCTGCATTGGGTTCATTTTCCAATTGCCGACAACCCAAGGAGTAATAGCCGAACCCGACATACAGTAACCTATTAAAAACAATTCATTAAACCGCGCATATTCTACACGGAATTCAGCATTTTTTAGAAAATTTTCATATGGCTTTTTTATACTCTTCTTATTTTTGCAATCGATCTTCTTTTACTCTCCGGAAAAACTTCTCCCTGTAATTACGACTGGTTCAAAGTTTTATCTGATATTAAGTAGATGACAACATTTTAAGATATGGTATTTTTATATAACAAAAGTATAATTCAATGATACCAATTATAAACAGATTGATTAAGCAGGCATATTAAAGCATGGCAGCATTACAAGGATCACCAAGATTTACGGGTTTTATTCGGCGTTTAGTCGAAGATGGCTTAGTTTCTGCTGAAAATATGCAGAGTGCAATATTGAATGCGAAAAAAGCCAATCAAGATATTGTCCCTTTTTTAATTGATCAGTTGAAAATTTCCTCTCTGGATATTGCAGAAAAAATCTCTCAAGAATTTGGAGAACCTCTTTTTGATTTGAGCGCCTATGACTCTGCTCAAATTATCCGGGAAGGGCTGGATGAAAAACTCATTAGCAAACATTGCGTTTTGCCCATTTTTAAACGCGGGAATTTACTCTACGTCGCAACCAGCAATCCCACCAATATAGATGCCATGGATGCGATTCGCTTCAGCAGTAAAATGAATATTGAAGCGATTATTGTAGAACACCAGAAATTACACAAACTCATTGAACAGAACTTTACCCAGGCGGACAGTTTTGAATTTTCTGATGAAGATATCGATCTAGATCTAGAACAAGAAGACCTGAACAAACCAGCTGATGAAGATGATGGTCCCCAAGGGGATGAAGCTCCCATCGTTAAATATATTAATAAACTGTTAATTGATGCCATTCGTATGGGGGCTTCGGATTTACATTTCGAGCCGTATGAAAAGTCATATCGGGTACGTTATCGTATTGATGGTGTGCTTCGCCAGATTGCCAATCCTCCATTACAACTGGCAACACGCCTGGCATCGCGTTTAAAAGTCATGTCGCAAATGGACATTTCTGAAAAGCGCTTGCCTCAGGATGGAAGGATTAAACTGAAGCTTTCGAAAACCAAGGCCATCGACTTCCGTGTCAACTCATTGCCTACCCTGTTTGGAGAAAAACTGGTGCTGCGTATTCTGGATCCATCCAGTGCCATGCTGGGCATTGATGCATTAGGCTATGAACCCGAGCAAAAAGAACTGTTTATGCAAGCGCTGGAAAAACCTCAAGGCATGCTGCTGATTACAGGTCCAACCGGTTCCGGTAAAACCGTATCGCTCTATACGGGCTTGAATATTCTGAACCGTGAAGATACCAATATTTCGACTGCAGAAGACCCGGTAGAAATTAACCTGGAAGGGATTAATCAGGTCAACGTCAATGCCAAAGTGGGTCTAACCTTCTCTGCTGCGCTTAAATCATTTTTACGTCAAGATCCGGATATTGTCATGGTCGGTGAGATTCGAGACCTGGAAACCGCTGAAATTGCCGTAAAAGCAGCACAAACCGGTCATATGGTGATGTCTACACTGCATACCAACAGTGCACCTGAGACCTTGACGCGTTTGCGTAACATGGGTGTTCCATCCTTTAACATTGCCACCTCGGTCAACCTGGTGATTGCCCAACGTTTAGCCCGTCGTTTATGCTCTCAATGTAAAGTGCCTGCAGATATTCCAGAGCCCAGCTTATTAGAAATGGGTTTTACCGAAGAAGATCTTAAACATCCAGAATTTCAGGTATATCAACCTGTAGGCTGTTCCGAGTGTCGTGAAGGCTATAAAGGTCGTGTCGGTATTTATGAAGTCATGAAAGTAACACCTGAAATTTCGAAAATTATTATGGAAGATGGCAATGCACTGGAAATTGCAGCAGCATCTGAAAGATCGGGGTTTAATAATTTACGTCGTTCAGGATTAATTAAGGTTATGCAGGGGGTGACTTCCCTTCAGGAAGTCAATCGTGTAACCAGTGAATAAATGAAATTTAAAATAAGGATAAACGCATGGCTGTCAAAAAAGCACAGATGATGCCCGTCTTCAGTTATGAAGGCATTGATCGTAAAGGGGAAAAGCTTAAAGGGGAATTACCTGCACGTAATATGGCACTTGCCAAAGTGACCTTACGCAAGCAAGGCATTACCATTAAACACATTCGGGAAAAACGTAAAAATATTCTCGAAGGGTTAATGAAAAAGAAAGTCACCACCCTGGATATCACGATTTTTACCCGCCAGCTTGCGACCATGATGAAAGCCGGTGTTCCTTTAGTACAAAGCTTTGAAATTGTCGCAGAAGGCCTGGAAAATCCAGCGATGCGTGAGGTGGTACTGGGTATCAAAGGTGAAGTGGAAGGCGGGAATACCTTTGCCGGTGCACTTAAAAAATATCCACAATATTTTGACAACTTATTCTGCTCACTGGTTGAATCTGGTGAACAGTCCGGTGCCCTGGAAACCATGCTGGACCGCGTCGCAATTTACAAAGAGAAAAGCGAACTCTTAAAACAGAAAATTAAAAAAGCCATGAAATATCCTATAGCAGTCACGGTAGTTGCTGTTATCGTGACTATTATTTTAATGGTAAAAGTCGTACCTGTATTCCAAGATCTTTTCGCTTCATTTGGTGCTGATTTACCTACCTTTACTAAAATGGTAGTGAATATGTCTAATTGGACGCAAAAATACTGGTTTATTCTGATTATTGCGATTGGTACCATTATAGCGAGCTTTATGGAAGCTAAAAAGCGTAGTAAAAAATTTCGGGATTTTCTGGATAAAGCAGCACTTAAAGCGCCTATTTTCGGTGACCTGGTTTATAAAGCTATTATCGCACGTTACAGTCGTACTCTAGCCACTACTTTTGCTGCTGGTGTTCCCTTGATTGATGCATTGGAATCCACTGCAGGCGCAACCAATAATGTGGTTTATGAAACTGCCGTCATGAAAATTCGTGATGATGTCGCCACAGGCCAACAGCTACAATTTGCCATGCGTGTGACCAACAAGTTCCCATCTATGGCCATTCAAATGGTCGCCATTGGTGAAGAGTCCGGTGCACTGGATGCCATGCTGGATAAAGTTGCCACTCATTTTGAAAACGAAGTTGACAATGCCGTGGATGGTTTAACCTCGATGATGGAACCCTTAATTATGGCAGTGCTGGGTGTCCTAGTCGGTGGGCTGGTAATTGCCATGTATCTTCCAATCTTCCAAATGGGTTCCGTAATGTAATGCAAGAGTTTATCGCTTATTTTATTACCAACCCAACTGCTTTATATATTGCAGTTGGGCTTTTTAGTCTGTGTATCGGCAGTTTTCTCAATGTCGTGATTTATCGAACGCCGAAAATGATGGAACAGGAATGGCGACAGGATTGTCAACTATTGTTGCATCCTGAACAGGCCATTATTGACGAAACAAAAATCACCCTGAGCAAGCCAGATTCAACCTGTCCGAAATGCCAGACCCCCATTCGCTGGTATCAGAATATTCCTATCATCAGCTGGCTGGTTTTAGGGGGCAAATGCGGTTCTTGCAAAAATCCGATCAGCATTCGCTATCCCCTCATTGAATTGTTAACTGCACTCTGTTCCCTGATTATTGTGGCAGTATTCGGCCCTACCCTGCAGATGCTGTTTGGCCTAATCCTCACCTGGACATTGATTGCGCTGACCTTTATCGACTTTGACACCCAGCTTTTACCTGACCGTTATACTTTACCTCTGGCAGCGCTGGGTTTAGCAGTAAATAGCTATAGTCTCTATACCAATCCAACTTCTGCCATCTGGGGCTATATTATTGGCTTCCTGTGTTTGTGGATTGTCTATTATCTGTTTAAGATCATTACCGGCAAAGAAGGTATGGGCTATGGCGACTTTAAACTTCTGGCTGCCTTAGGTGCCTGGATGGGGCCATTTCTGCTGCCCCTGATTGTATTGCTCTCTTCCTTTGTCGGTGCTGTGATTGGCATTATTCTGCTGAAAATACGCAAAGAGAACCAGCCTTTTGCATTTGGCCCTTATATTGCGATTGCCGGTTGGATTGCATTCATTTGGGGTGAGCAAATCATGAAAATCTATTTGGGACAGTAATTTTTAAGGATCTATATGACGTTTATCTTGGGTTTAACTGGCGGAATTGGCAGTGGAAAATCAGCCGCCAGTCATTGGTTTGAAACCCAGGGCATTACTGTAGTTGATGCCGATATTGTCGCGCGAGAGATTGTTGAAAAAGGACAGCTTGCTTTACAACAGATTCATGCGGCTTTTGGCGATTGGGTTCTATTAGACAATGGCGAGCTGAATCGTCGGGCTTTACGCGAATATATTTTCAAATATCCTGAAGCACGTAAAACGCTGGAAAACATTACCCATCCTGCGATTCGAGAGTCTATTATTCAACAGCTACAGGCTGCGACCAGCCCCTATGTGATTCTGGTTTCTCCCCTGCTGTTTGAAACCAGCCAGCATGAACTGACTGATCATACCCTGCTGATTGATGCATCGATTGACTTGCAGATTCAGCGGGCTGCCATGCGTGATCACCAGTCAATTGAACAAATTGAAAAAATTATTCAGGCACAAATGCCACGTGAGCAAAAGCGTCGCTTGGCTGATGACATTGTGCTGAATGACGGTCATCTTGACCATTTATATAGCCATTTAAAACCGCTGCATGAAGCGTATTTAAAACGCTGAAATTAAAAAAGCAGTCGATTAAGACTGCTTTTTTTGTTGATCCAGCTGCTTCTCTAAACTGTCCTGACGCCCCATCCAGCGCCAAGGCTGTAATGCACCAATCGCCATCCCGATCAAGCCACAAATAATGGCCAGACTTAAAGGTTCACCCAATAGCGGCACGGCCAGAATGGCCGCAATAAACGGGGCCAAAGTGACAATACTCCCTGCCTTGAATGCACCCAGACGCTTAATGGCTTCTACATACGTCAGTGTGGCGACAATGACCACAAAGATGCCGTGAAAAACCACCTGGAGCATTAAATGCACAGGTTCAGGTGCGGTTAAATTTTTCGGTAAAAACAGCAGATAGATCGGTACATAAACAATTGCCGACCAGATGGCAACGCCTGCCATAGAATGCCAGGCTGAGAGTTTCCATTGACGCAACAATACCGTAAAAACACCCCACCAGATCGCACTCAGGAAAAATAGCATGTCGCCAAAACCAAAAGCCACACCAGTTTCCTGATACATCAAGAAACTCATGGCAGTGATCGCGCTCAGCATAATCACCAAACTGATCCAGATGTGTTTATCTAAAGGCTGTTTAAATAATACCAATCCAGCTAAAGCTGTACACAGCGGGAGACAGCCATTCAGGAAAATAGCTGCATGTGCCGCCGGCACATAATGAAAAGCACTATAAGAAGTCAGGCAATACCCGACCCCGCCAATCATCGCCAAAAGGAATGGCTCTTTTTTCCATAAAAAAGCGGTGTCTTTTTTATAGAGCAAAATGGGCATCAAAATACAAAATGCCAGTGCAAAGCGTAAGGCAGTAATATCCCAGGCACTAATTCCCCACTGGGCATTCAGGCGCGAGGTAATGGTAAATCCGCCCCAAATACACATGGTAATAGCGACATAAAGATAACCTTGAGACCGGGGAGACATAGCAGACAACTTTTAAATAGCAAAGAAATAGCAAAGAAAAGAAATTACACGTTACGCTGACGACAGGCTTCATACAGTGCCATCCCTGTCGCCACACTGACATTTAAGCTTTGCAGGTTCCCTGCCATGGGGATATAGACGGTCTGGTCACATTGCGACTGGGTAATTGGACGCAAACCTGTATCTTCAGCACCCATCACGACACATACTGCTGTACCGGTAAAATCAAATTTATCCACGGGTAAGGCTTTTTCATCCAGCATGGTTCCGACTACACGTACATTAAATTCATCTTTGATATGGCCCAAAGTACGCGCCAGATTGGTCACTTGAATGAACTTCACCTTTTCTGCGCCACCGGCCGCAACCTTACGTGCAGTTGGGGTTAGGCTTGCAGAACGGTCACGTGAAACCACCACGGCTTCAACCCCCATGGCAGCCGCTGTACGGATACATGCGCCCAAGTTATGCGGATCGGTGACCTGGTCCAGTGCCAGCAAAAGCGCTTGAGGATTTTGCTTCAGTACGGCATCCAGATCCTGTTCATTCAGTACCGGATGCGGACGCACTGCAGCCACTACGCCCTGATGAAAAGGCTGACCGGCCAGTTTTTCCAGTTTGTCACGGCTGGCTTGTTGCACGCTAATGCCGAAAGGTTCAGCCAGAGCCAGTACATTTTTCAAACGCTGGTCATCACGGCCTTTCAAGGTAAATAAAGTCAGTACGCGCTCAGGCTCGAGTTCCAATAATGACTCCACCGAGTGAACGCCATAATAATATTCTGGTTTTGCCATGAACGGCCTCTAAAATCTATGGTGACTATGGGTAACGATGCAAAAAGAAAAATCCTGCAAAGCAGGCTTTACAGGATTGATGCTTGAATCTAGTTTAACCGATTCAGGTTAAAATTTCTTTGTCTTATCCGGGACGAATGCTTAGCCTTCGAAATGACAGACATAATCGAGCACCTCATCGGTCTCGATTTTAAAGCGGCTATTGCCTGGCACATAAAAAGACTGGCCGGCACGGAACAGTTCACTTTCAGTTTTGTCGCCAATTTGTACACGACATTCACCTGAAATAATTTCCATACGTTCAGGTACATGTGTTTGAAAGGTCAGTGCCTGTTCTGTTGGCAAAATCACCCCTAAGGTTTTTTTTGTGCCATCTTCAAACTGCACGGTATGACTGATACACAACCCGTCGAAATAAACATTCGACTTTTTGACAACCGAAACATGATCAAACTGATTTGACATGCGTATTCTCCAGATAATGCGCATTTATAATTTTTGCCCGAGCTAGTTTAAAGCTGAGCATTAAACTAATCAATCGCTGTTTCCTACCGCCAAATCAATATTTTTCAATTTTTTACAAATATTTTTTTGCAGGCTGAAAAGAACAACTGGCGATTTGTGCACGAACCTCTGCACGAATGAAATTATAAGCATAAATTGCTGCTGATGTTGCCCCGACCAAAGGCGAATAGCATTCTGCAGCATGGATTAGGTCTTCAAATCATCAACAGTATACAGTCTCTTATCTGGTCCAGGTTTTGCGCAGCCGGATAAATTTAGACTCAAATTTTCCCTTTTTCTTAAAATAGACTGCAATTTATTGATGGCAAATTTTATCGGCTATTTTCACACACAGGTTTCATTTTCAGTGCCGAGATAAGGTAAGATATTGATGTTTTAAACCCTTTTAAAATAAAAGCTGTCTTGTGACCAAAACAAAATTTCACTATCTTAGACTAAAACTTTTCGCAGCTTGGATGCGTTTATGCTGACACATTTAACTCTGATCAATTTTGCTTTAGCCGATCACTTAGCCATTGATATTGAAAAAGGTTTCAATGTCCTGACAGGTGAAACCGGGGCGGGTAAATCGTTATTACTGGATGCCCTATCTGCCTGTCTGGGTGAACGTACCGACACCAATTACGTACGTTTCGGTTCGGATAAAGCCGATGTGACGGCCATTTTTAGCTATCAGGAACACAGCCCTGAAGCCGAATGGTTAAAAGCACATGAGTTGGATGACGAGTCAGGCGAAATTCATTTAAGACGGGTGATTTTTGCCACGGGTCGTAGCAAAGCCTGGATAAATGGCCGTCCAAGTAGTCTCTCTGAACTGAAAGAGATTGGCCGCTTATTGGTACAACTGTATAGTCAGCACAGTCAGCAACAACTGTTAGAGCCGCCCTATCCCAAGCACTGGCTCGACCGTTACAGTAACTTTTATCAGCCTGCGCAAGAGGTCCGTAATGCCTATAGCACCTGGCAAAAAGACATTCGTCAGCATCAAGCTGCTTTGGATGCACAAGCCACCCGCAAACAGCGCATTGAAACTTTAGAGTTACAACTGGAAGAACTCGAAGACATCACCCAGATTGACTATAAAGAGATTGAACAGGAGTTTGACCGTTTAAGCCATCATGAACATATCATGCTGGACTGCGGTTATAGCTTAAATGTGCTGGATGAAGCCGAACAAAACCTGACCCAGGAACTGTCTTCAATTATTCGTCGTCTGGAATCGCATGCCGGCCGTAGTGAACAGCTTGCTGAAATCTATAATTCACTGATCAATGCACAAAGTGAAATTGATGATGCAACGGCAAACTTGCGTCAGTTTATCGACCGGCAAAGCTTCGATCCAGAACGGATGGAAGAATTGAACTCACAACTGGAAATTTTCCACCGTTTAGCCCGCAAGTACCGCACTCAACCGGAAACATTGAAAGAAGAATACCAGGCCTGGCAGACTGAACTGGAACAGTTGCATCAGCTGGAAGACCCGGAAACTTTGGCTGAACAGGTAGAAGTGTCTCATCAGGAATTTTTAGCCAAAGCGCAATATCTGGATGAAATTCGCCGTGAAGCCGCAATCCCCTTAGCCAAGCAACTGACTGAGCAGGTCAAGCAGCTGGCTTTGCCGGAAGCCTATTTTGAATTCAAGTTTGAACCTTTGGAGCAGGCAGGTGCTGAAGGTTTGAGCTTTATTCAGCTGCTGTTTACTGCGAACAAGGGTATTCCGCCGCAGCCTTTGGCACGTGTCGCTTCCGGAGGTGAACTGTCGCGTATTGCCTTAGTCATGCAAGTCATGAATGCGGAAAAAACCGAAGCAGAAGTATTGGTGTTTGATGAAATCGACGTCGGGATTAGTGGCGGAACGGCTGAAATGGTTGGCCGTTTATTGGCAGATCTCGCGCAGCATGTACAGATTTTATGTATTACCCATCAAGCTCAGGTGGCGGCACAATCGGATCAGCATCTGCTGGTGAAAAAGCGTCAAACCGATCCGGCTAGCAGTACCATCATCAATCTTGCAGAAGAACAGCGCATTGATGAACTGGCCCGTATGACCGGCGGCGTCGAAATTAATGACACTACACTGCAACATGCCAAGCAGTTACGTCAACTTAAGTTTCAACAGGTATAAAAAAACCAGTACAGCATGTACCGGTTTTGAACTTCAATGCAAATAACATTGCTTGGAGGCCGACTTACCATTTGATCGGTTTTTCACTCGATCCTGGGGTCATGTCATAGGTTGGAGTAAAACCTGCATCTTGATTCTGATAGGAGGCAGGTTGTAGTTTCATCCCGACCAACACCTCTCGGCTCAAGCTTTGTGCAATTTTATCTGTACTTGAATCATTCAATGAATTATTCAGCATGTTTTGAATTGCATTGTCTGCAATGACGCGGTTGAAGGTACCTGCTGCAACAACTTTACTGGTATTCGCCTCAATCACCCGCCAAGTTAAACGCACTTGATCTGCACCTTGATTCAGACCATACATCTGTTGGCCATTGGCAACCGAGACATCATTGATACGCCCCACCAACAAATAGTCTGCACCCACTTTCTGACCTATACGTGCCAATTCTTGCGGTGCACCATCCCAGTATAAAAACTCATTCTCGGACTGCATTTCGCTTAAATAATGACGATCCACCAAGCTCAATTGACCCGTTTGAGCCAAATAGACACCTAATTGATCAGACAATTCTGATGCAAAATCTTCCGCAGAATCCACCTTGGCAGAACGGTTATTTTTTTCATAAAATTGAAATGGCAGCACAGCAATGCGGCGTAAATGCTGATCTTGAACAGATGACTGGTACTGCACAACATGCGCACGCACTTTCGCACGGTAGTTGTTTTTTGATCCAGTCACGCTGAGCACTTGGAATTTAGTGACAGATCCTGAGCCAGTATTATCTACGCTAAAGACTGGAGAAACTTTACCCGAATAACTCCATTTATTATTGGAAACAGACATATTGACAGTTGTTTCATAATCTACACGTGAGGAAACAGTTGCACCATTCACCGATTGAACCGCAACCAACAAGGCTTCTGAAATCGCTTGATGCTGGGTAGCACCACTACCCGATGCTTCCTTAACCACTTCTTTTAATGCTGCAAATGCAGAAGTGGTCGCAGAACCAGCAAGCAATAAAGCTAAAAATATTTTATTCATCATTATTATCTTCTTAAGCAACTGTGCAATCGCACAGTTGCATATTTGAATTATAAACCGAAGGTCGAACGTTTCGACGATTTACGAATTTCTTTCTCGCTGGTCCATTCCACAATGCCGGTTTGTACATTTTGAAGTTTTAAAGTGAACTTGTAATACACATCACTTTTACCCCCTGCATTTTTTACAATGCTCGACAGGTTGCCGTTTAACATGTATTCAGCGCCAATATGACCACCGGCTTTTACCGAAGTTGCCTGGTTCACCAATCCGCTTTGCTTTTGGTATGCCAACTGCTGCGCTAATGCATTGGCAGAAGTCATATCTACAAAACGGAATTTGCCTGAATTGATGAGTTTGTTTTGAATGGTGTCAGTGATTGACTCGGTATCAATATGTTCTTGCGTTTTATTGCGGATGCGGTCTACAAACATCACTGGGCGGCGGTTTTGGGTCAATTGAACAATAACCGGAAAGGTCAACATGTCATCCACCATTTTGTCCGCAATCATCTGCAAATCGGTAGAACCGAAATCTTTAGTCAGGGTTTCAACTGACTGGGCATCTCCATAACTCACGTTATTCGAAGCACAACCGCCCAAGACCAAAGTAGCCAAAACAGTAGTAGCCAAAGTTAATTTTAATTTCATGGAAAACTTATCCTTAATCTTTTCTCAGATAGACAACAACATCAACAGCAGATGGGTTAGGTGCAATGGATTGAACGGTCTTTATTTCGCGGCCAGTTAACTGAATAGGCTTCCAGCGTGAACCTTCTGGATTCACTTCAAAGCCATTTGCATCTACCCAAACAATTTTGTATTCAAAATTACGGCTCACAAACCAGCGGTCCTTGATTGCGATCGAAGCTTTTTTCAAATCGCC
Organism: Acinetobacter sp. G11; assembly: GCF_049808495.1. NCBI lineage: Bacteria > Pseudomonadati > Pseudomonadota > Gammaproteobacteria > Moraxellales > Moraxellaceae > Acinetobacter > Acinetobacter sp. G11. The sequence goes on along the minus strand of NZ_JBNCAT010000003.1, from coordinate 9,432 downwards.
AGCGTATCCCATACCGATCCGATCAACAGCAATTTGCGTGACCAGTTTTGGGTTATTGCTAACGGTTTTTACGCTATAGGTGCCATCGGCTGCAGTTTGGGTTGAGAGTGAGTTGGGTGCGGTACAACCAATAAGTGCAGCAGCCAAAAGGCTTGCCGCCCCCAGTTTTAAACATATTTTCATCATTACACTCTTTTTAAAATTAACGAGTTACAGCACTTACACTGGCTGAAATTTTATTATTTATATCACTGACATAAACAAAAACGGTTTGGTTTGGATTTGCTTCAACATTAAGTGTTGGACTGGAAGACTGTGGTCCGATAATTTTCAGATTATGTTTTCCTGGGCTCACCTCAAAACGTGCCACCTGTGTATTACTTGGTAGCGTCGACCATGCTCTTAAATCGGCACGTTCAGTGGCAACATTCATTAAGTTTCCAGCCAGCTGCCCTAAAGATCCCAATTGCTGACCTAATTGCTGTTGCATCACGTATTTTGTCGTTGCCCGTACAATCTGGCTGGTAACGGTACTGATGGTTTGTTCTTTCAGGTTTTTTACTGCCAATGCACCAATATCACTAACCAGAGCACTTTGCTGTACTTGTCGATCACCCAGCTTAATTTTTAAGCTTTGCGGCAGCATATAAGTACTCGGTTCATAGGTGGCAAATGCAATATTAACCAGCCCATTTGGCATGGGAAAAGCAAGTTTATTTTCAATCTTTTTCGGTACCGTGCCCTGTTCAATAAACACAATGACGGGTACTGATTTCTGATTGTTACTTGATACTGTATCAACCCGGGTCACATCTTTGGCAACATTTGAATCACCATGTAATTCATAAGCTTTTTTAAAGTCCACCAAAGCATTGTTATAGTCGCCTGTGGCTTCCCACAAATTAGCTGCCATGTAAAAAGCATAACCATTTTGATAGGTATTTTTAATTCGACCTGCAATCGGATCCAAACCCGCAAAAGCTTCATCTAAAGTTGAATAATCAATTTGTTTATCTTTCTTCTGCTTATCTTTTTTCTTAGCAAACTCTTTCTCGTGCGCCAGTTCAATTTCACGCTGAATTTGTTGTGCAACACGCATTTCCACCCCTGCAGCTTCAGCATTATTCAGCAGAATATAATTTTTTGCCTGAGAAATATGCGCTAAAACCTGTTCATAAGGAGGAACCAAATAAGGTACAACGGACTCATTACTCACCATCGAAAGGGCTTTGAACCCCATCCGGGTTACACTCACTTTACTTCTGTTGTTCTGCTGATCGATCAGCTCAAATGCCTTTTTATAAATATCCAGACTTTCTTGATATTGTTGATTAACCTGTAAAATTCTTGCCTGCTCTAAATAATATAAAACCGCATCTTTAGAATTTTTCTTGCTGTCAAACTTCGCTGCTACAGATGAACTGAGTTCTGCATTTAAAGAACTTCTAAAAAGTGATCCCTCTTCTTCATAAGTTCCAAATACCGCTGCATGTGTTTGTACAGCAAACAATGAAGTAAAGCATAAAGTGAGAACTTTCTTGTTTATTTGAACCGACATAATAATATTCAACTTACTTTTTATTACATACATCATACAAATCAAAACAATATGGATCAAATCAATATTTTTCTATAAAACATATAATTATTTGACTAAATTAAGATATTTTAAATATTGGTCATAAAAATTGTAAAAAATAAATAATAAATCAATATTTTATTAAGTTCTGTTAAATCAAAATAGTTATTTTAATGTGACTTTAATCTCAAAATAAAATCTTAAGCGTGAGAAAAACATAAATTTATATATTCAGCCTATAATTCCTTATAGAAATTTGTAAGGTCAATGTTATAGTCAAGAAAGCTCTAGATAGATTGACAGCTACATCAAATTTCAAACTATTTTTTTCAAATGATAGACTAAAACCCGGAGATGCTTAGATGACTAAACAATATCTGACACATCGCTGTCTCATTGCACCTCCTGATTTAGCCGATGATTTTTTTGCCAATACGGTAATTTATTTGGCACGCCATGATGAAGAGGGTGCTCAAGGCATTATCATTAACCGCCCATCCGGTCTTTCAATCAAGGAATTGTTGAATGACCTGGAAATTGAAGCGGACAATGTCAATCCCCATGCCGTCTTACAAGGTGGACCTTTGCGTCCTGAAGCCGGATTTGTACTGCATACCGGTCAACCGACCTGGCATTCATCCATTGCTGTGGGTGAAAATGTCTGTATCACCACGTCTAAAGATATCCTCGATGCCATCGCCCACAATGAAGGCGTTGGACGCTACCAAATTGCTTTGGGTTATGCCAGCTGGGGCAAAAACCAGCTGGAACAGGAAATTGCACGTGGTGACTGGCTGATCTGTGATGCTGATATGGATTTGATTTTTAACTTACCTTATGACGACCGCTGGGATGCTGCCTATAAAAAAATGGGCCTGGACCGCACCTGGCTATCATCAGAGATTGGACATGCCTGACTTATCACAACCACACATGATTATGGCATTTGATTTCGGTACCCAAAAAATGGGCATGGCGGTGGGTCAATCCTTGATTGAAAGTGCCAATCCACTTACCCTGTTTCCGATGAAAGATGGCATTCCAAACTGGGATGCCTTACTGAAAATTATCAAGCAATATCAACCGACTCTATTTTTAGTGGGTTTACCGCTGAATATGGATGATACTGAATCTGAACTTTCAGCGCGTTCGCGCAAATTTGCCCGACGCTTACGCCATCAGACCAATATTGAAACCTTGATGGTGGATGAGCGCCTGACCACCCGTGAAGCACGTGATGAACTGGATCAATACCAGTCTCAAGGTCGTGGCAAGAAACTGGCGGCTGACAGCATTGCAGCTGCACTGTTTATAGAAAGCTGGTATCGCAATCCGGTAGGTTTAACGCCTTAAAGATAAAAAAAGCATCTTTCAGGATAGTTAACAAATACTGCATTGCCGCAACAAAAGCCCTGCTCTGCCTGATTTTTTGTTATAAAGTAATACTTATTCGTCTCTCTTTTATATGCTTTGACCAAGCAGGTACTTATGGCACTTTCTAGTTTTGGTAAGATTCTTACCGTTTTGGATCTCTTTTCAGTGTCTCGCCCGATCATTAATGTCGATATCATTAGTGAAGAATTAGGACTCTCTAAACCCACAAGTTACCGTTATTTAAAAGAATTGGTTTCGGCAGAATTATTACAACGCCTGAGTGGAACTTCAGGTGACTATACGCTCGGTTCTAAAATTGCCGTACTGGATTACATTTCCCGTACCACGGATCCTTTGGTACAGATCAGCATTCCATTTATGCAGCAAATTGTAGAACGTACCGAATTCGGCTGTCTGCTCACGCATTTAAATTACGATTCATGTATCGATATTCATCACGAACTATATAAAGACCTGACCACACTTATTTATGGTCGCGGTTGTCCTCGCCCAATCTATAAAGGCTCCTCTGCCAAGGTGATTCTGGCCCATTTACCCAAACAGCGTATTTTGGATTATTACCAGCGTTTTGCGACGGAACTGTCTGAAGTTGGCTTTGCACAGAGCGAAGAAGAATTCCTGCTGCAAATGAAACAGATTAAAAAACAGGGCTATTATTTCTCGAGTGGAGAGGTCGATCCAAACCTGGCCAGTCTTTCTATTCCAGTGAAATTTTCCAGCAAGGAACCGCCTTTGGCCTTGACCCTGTTAGGCTCCAGAAACCGCTTTGAATTTACCAATTTCCAGAAGTTGATCGAAATATTGCGCGACAATGCCGATTTAATTGAAAAGAAATTTACGACTTTGACCCATCAGGAAGATACATTTTAATTTGAGGAACAGTAATATATTTTACTCTAAAAATGTTGAATTAAACATTATATTCTCATAATATGATTATCGTTCTTCAGCATCCCTTGTTCCATGATAACGTGATGCGATCTTAAAAACTCTCCTCAAGTTAAAAAAGCTCATCACAGGATGGGCTTTTTTATGCGCTTATTTCCAATACCCTACTGCTTCTGATACGGATAAAAATAACGGAAAGTCAGGTTTACCCGTGGCTCAATAATTTTCACCGATTTTCTTAAAGTATGCTTCCAGTACTGCTGGGTCTTGCCACGCATCACAATCAATTGTCCATGCTGTAACAGCAGATCGACTTTGTCTGGCTTTTGCTTGTGCTTAAAACTGAATTTTCGGGTAGCTCCAAAACTTAAGGAGGCAATTACGGTTTCCCGATCTGCCTCAGAATATAATGCCGGCTCGTCATCGCTATGCCAGCCCACAGCTTGACTGCCATTTTCATATAAATTGGCAAGGCAGGAATTAAAGGAATGGCCGACCAACTTTTCAATGTGTTGTTTTAAACGAAATAATCCGGGTATCCAGACATGGGCTTGCTTGAAGGTGCCTGAATAATGATATTGGTAATTTTCATCGCCATACCAGGCCACTTTGCGTGCCGTTTTATAATGTTGCCCATACAGCACCACTTCATCATGCTGCCAGGCCAGATGAGTTAAAAAATACTGTAAATATTGCTCGCTCTGCCCAGCCGTCAAAATCAGGCCAAAGTCTTCTACCACCCCATCACAAGGTAACAGATTGGTCCGGGCTTCTGGCTCAAACAATTCAAAGTTCATCGGCAAAAATGCATCGTCTAAAATAAATGTAAAATTCACTTTATTTTAGCGGATGATTTCTGTTCACAATTCAAAACATTGTATGCGCTTGTGACAGGGAATGATCGGGCTTAGACTCAAATCAAAATTGAAAATAAAAAATTGCATATGAATATATGGCACTTATTTCAAAAACTTCGTCCTTTTGTCCAGCCTTATCGCTTACTGGTCGTCGCCACCCTAATTTTAACTCTGATTGGCTCCCTCACGGCTCAGGTCAATGCACTCACTTTACGCTATGCGGTCGACAGCATTAACCGGCTGATTGAGTCCGGGTTGGGACTGGCTGAGGGCTGGCATATTCTACTCACCATCTCTGCCATTTTATTGGCTAAGGAAGTCATCAATGCCTTGGTGCAGTTTGGACAAAAATTTTATGGCGAAAAGCTGCGTATTTTTGTTTCACAGGACTTGGCTCAAGGCATTATTGAAAAATTCCTGACTTATCGGCTGGCTTTTTTTAATGCAGACAATAACCAGGCCGGTAAATTGCAAACCCGGATTGACCGCGGGATTGGCTCCCTTACCCGGCTGGTTCAGATCTTCTTTATTGATATTTTACCGTTATTTACCAGTGCCATTGTGGCATTAGGCCTGATGTTTTATGCCAATGCCTATGTCGGTCTGGTTGCGCTGTGTATTGTGCCCATTTACTTCTGGCTGACCTATAAACAGGCACAAAAACTCGGCGGATGGCGGCGTAATTTACGTGATGGCCGCGAGAAAAAGAGCCAGGGAATCTTAAGTATTATTAACTCGATTACCGTCATTAAATCCTTTAACCGCGAGTCCATCGAGTCAGACAAACAGCTTAAATTACAAAAAGAACTGACCCAGAATCAGATGCAGACCCGGCAAACCAGTTTTTTGTTTGATGGCTTAAAGACCTTTATTGAACAGATTGGCATCGTGCTGATTATTATCCTGACCGCTTATTTTGTGCTGGATGGACAAATGAGTATCGGCATGATCATGTATCACGTGCTGCTATTCAACAATGTTTCCGCCCCGATTCGCTCGTTGCATCGCATTTATGATGAAGTAAATGACGCCATGATTTACTCGGAAAGCTTTTTCAGGATTCTGGAAGCCGATCATGAAATTGAGCCAAGCGGCACCCTAAAGCCCGCCATTCATGGACTATTTGAACTGGAAAATGTCGAGTTTTATTATCCCAATGGTCACCATGCTTTAAAAAATATCAACATGCTGATTCAGCCGAATAAAATCACCGCCTTGGTAGGATTGTCCGGCGCAGGAAAATCCACGCTGATCAGTTTACTGGATAAATTTTACCAGCCAGCTTCTGGACAGATCAAACTGGATGGTATCCATCTGGAACAGATCGATACCCAATATCTGCGCGATCACATTGGTTTGGTGCTGCAAAAAAATCATATTTTTCAGGGAAGTATTTTTGAAAATATCCGTTATGGCAAGACCGATGCAAGTCTGGAACAAGTGATGGATGCTGCCAAAAAAGCATCTATCCACGAACAGATTTTACAGCTTCCGCAAGGCTATGATGCAGATGCCTTGCAGCTTTCCGGTGGACAGCAGCAGCGCATTGCGCTTGCCCGCATGTTCCTGAAAAATCCGCCGATTATTTTTCTGGATGAACCCACGGCCAGCCTGGATGCGATTGCCTCGGAGCAAATCAAGCACAGTCTGGACCAAATCAAGCAGGGCCGTACCGTCATTATTATTTCGCATAGTTTGTCGCAGATTATTGATGCCGATTACACCTATGTGATGAAAGAAGGTCGCATTGCCGAGCACGGCGAACATGAGGCGCTCTACCATCAGGACGGGGTGTATAAGCAAATTTTTGATGCGATGGCCAAAAGCCTGAATATTGAAAAGATTGCCAAGACCTTTGAAGAAGATGCCGAGGAAGAAACCCATAGCTAAATACCTAGGATGAAAAGCCTTTTCATTCCCAGTATGATCACTATGGAAAGATCCTCTCCAAAAACCACTTTTCTCTAGTCAGAACAAGGGAAGCTGGTAAATCGATGACATTCATATCCTGGGCCTGGATTAAAAACGCATAATCCATTCCCCTTTGATATAGCGATAATTGTAATCTGGGCCGTAGAAAGAAGCACTGCGGTTGTAACCGGCATTCATGCGTAGAAACTGTGACCCGCGGACAGGGCTTTGCAGGTTCAGTTCAAATAACCGGGTAGATTGGCTTGATTCCTGATTGATTTTTTCACGCCCAAAGCCTGCCGTTAAACCTGCTGACCATCCGGAAAAACGCTGACGCCAACCGAGGGCCAGCATTGATTCTTCATAATCCTGAGGGTTGAAATATTGCCTGCCCACATCTTCTTCAGTACTCCGGTAGGTGCGATATCGCGCCTGAAGCGTCAGTCCCAAGTCCAGTGAAGGCTGATAGATCAATCGAAGACGGCCATGATCACGGCGGTTGTCATCTGAGAAGAATTGTGTCCCTGCAACACCAACGAGGGTGACATGCTCACCGATTCCCTGATCCAGTGCAGCACCCACAAAGGTAAAATTCGTTCCAGCATCGAGGGCGGCTTGGGTTTCAACCCAGTCACGATTGGCAAAAAGCTCTAATGCCGTTTTTTCTGCAAGCGCTGTACGGTAACTGCCATCAAAGGTAAACAAGGTATGATCCCCTTGTTCAAATACACCTGCTTCCACTGCCCAGCCGTTCGCTGTAGCGGATTCAATGTGACGTCCAATAAATGAGATCTTTTGGCCATCTTGCTGCCATTCATCCGCCCTATACTGATAAGCACTTCCCCGGACACCTAAATAATGGTCAGCATCTTCATATCGAGGCAAAAATTCAGCTGATAATTTACGGGTCTGGAAGCCCTCGCTATCATCACTGAAAAAGAATTCCGTTCCGGCCGCACGTTGACTTGGGGCCTGCTCTTGCTCTGATTCACTTGCCAGGCTGGGTGTCGTGATGCTGATAAGCAAAGGAACAAGCATATAGATGGTAATTTTTGTGTTTTTCATTTTGTTCCCCATGTTTTTCGTGTTCTTAATAATTCATCCAGATACCCTAAAATACTGGCAGGCTGTAGCAAGAAACTGTACATGAGTACATACAGCAAAAAGCCACTGAAGTTTTTCCGTACCTTGAGTTCCAGCCCGTCAAACATTCTGCGTTCAATCGAGTAATTTAATAAGCCGAGCAAAAATGCCATAGGTAACAATGCCAGGGTCATAATACCCACAATCCAGTAATGTCCAAAACAGGCCAGAATGATTCCGGGTATGAAGCCAAAGGTAAAAGCAATATCTAACCAGGGGAAAACCAAGTTCCAGTAAATAAAAAACGTGGATAATCTCGGCTTGATTAAAATGGTGGGATGTTTGATAAAGGCTTCAATCATGCCACGTGCCCAACGCTGACGCTGTTTAATAAACACTTTAAGTGTTGTGGGCGCATTGGTAAACAGACAGGCATCCTCACAATGCCCCACACGATAGCCGGCCTTCAACAAGGCCCAGGTGAGTACAATATCTTCACCGACACATTCAGGCCATCCACCCACCTCAATCAAGGCATTGCGGTCATAAATAGAGAAAGCCCCTTGAGCCACCAGGGTCCCCTGATACAGGGACTGCATACGCTTGGTCGCTGCAATCCCCAGAAAATAGTCCCATTCCTGAGTTTTGGTCAGCAAATTCTCACGCGAGTTGCGCACCAGAATCTTGCCCGCGACCGCACGTGTGTTGGGTGGATCGGCCTTATAACGTTCGACAATATTGATTAATGCGACTCGATGTAAATAAGAATCGGCATCGACGGTAATCACCAAGTCATGTTCCGCAAGTTTCAGACCTTCATTTAATGCATGCGCCTTACCTGCATTTTTCTTTAAATCAAGTAAAGTCAGCCAGGGATATTTTTGCTGTGCCTTTCGGACAATGGCTGCGGTTTCATCCTGAGAACCGTCATTAATCACAATGACTTGCAGGGGACCCGGGTATTTTTGAAGACCGATACTCACTAAGGTATCTTGTATTGAGGCGGCTTCATTATAAGCAGCGACCAGCATGGTAATACCCGGATAAGTAGACAATGGCTGTCTTTTGGGTCTTCGATCCATCATCAAGCTTAAAGCCGCAAATGCATTCATGAATCCCGGAATAATGGCAATGCCATAAATCAGGAAAACAGCTGCAAAATGGCCTATATGTCGGCTGAGATCATACATCCAGTTCTGGGCAATCCATATGGAAAAGACTGTCCAAAAACAGGCACCGATGAGAGCGACAATAAACTTTAACTGCACAGAAAAGTAAATTTGAGAAGCTTCTCTTTTACTTTCATCAATGATCATGAATATTCTCTAAATATTTCACCCAATAAAATTTGTGCAGAATTATTTTTAGTAAAGTCCGGAAGTGTTACAACAGATCATGACTTTAGGTGCCTATAGGGAGTTTTAGATACCCATGAAATCATTATTTCGCCAAGAGCAAATTTTGCTTTCTATTAAAAACAACCTGCATTTTGTATAATAATATATCACTTTGTATATTTTTTGATAAATAAGTCACACTTTTTTAAGATAATTTGTATTGCCTATTTCAAGTTATTGTTTTCTATACACTCTATTAATAAAGATTTTTGGTGGTGTTTCAAAAAGTATGCTAGCGTTAAACAAATCCGTTATTAAGGTAAAAGAAAGTCAAATCAAAGGCTTTAAAATGATTTTCGAGCTTTTTAGAAAAGTTGCAACT